>CAZPBZ010000008.1:0-14132 GCA_964584765.1 uncultured Thermodesulfobacteriaceae bacterium | reverse complement strand
CCGTGGAAAGTGCCTCCTGTTACCTGCTGACACTGGGACCCTACGATCCGGGATGCCCTGGCCAGCATGGTAGAGGCAGCCTTTCTGGTAAAGGTGAGAAGCAGGATTTTGTCCGGCTTCACTCCTTGCTGGATAAGCCGGGCAACTCTGTAAACCAGAGTACGGGTCTTGCCGCTTCCAGCACCGGCTATCACCAAAACCGGGCCTTTCACGATCTCTACAGCCCTGAGCTGTTCCGGGTTGAGTTCATGCGTAAAGTCAACACATACCCCTTTGGGGTCTGGGGAGTCGGTTGACATTGCCATAAGATTAGGGAGTATTGAGCTCAGCAACCAGAGGGAGGTCCATGATTTCTTTAATGGTGTGCTGGAGGGGAAGGGCAAAGAAAAAGTTGTTACCAAGGTTGGTTGCTTCGTAGCCAACAACGCCGCCGTGGACTTCAACGACCTTTTTCACAAAGTGTAATCCGTGACCAACACCCTGCTTGTTTTCAGAACCAGTCCCGCGAAAACCCTCGTCAAAGATGCGCGAAGCCTCATCTGAAAGGATGTGCGGCCCGGTTGTATAGACATTAAACTTGATTCCCGGCTTTCCAGGGCCGAAAAAGTCTTGTATCACCTCCTGTCCGTAGGACATAAACTTGACTGGTTCTCCGTGCTCGTTAATTACCTCCTGGCAGTATTTCTCAGCATTGGAAAACAGATTTGCATAGACCTGGGAAATAAGCCCTACATCCACTGCCAAGGGGATATCTTCGTCAGGCATCCTGCCAAGATGATAGTCTATACGTATGCCACTACGTTCAAGCCGTTGTTTGTAACGCTCAAGTTGTGGGTCTAAAACCTCTTTCCTGAAGCGACACATCTTGCGCCGCAGCACAAGATATCCCTTCTCAAAGTGATCCCGTCTGAGCAGACTCTCAAGAAAAAGACTGGTATTCTGATAGTGTTTATCAATTTCTTCATACTGCCTCAAAAGGTCTTTACACAAGTCGGCCAAGCTACCCTGTATTCGGTCCAGATGGCATGTCTCAACGCACTCTTTTCTGAACCCAACTTCTATCCTTTTTCCAAGGTCCTTTTCAATATCTTCAAGCTCCTGGATCTTTTTTCTGAGGTTATTTAGAAAGAGCCTGTACATCATGTTGGGCACCAGGACATTGTGCTCGATGTCTGCTACAAGGGTATTGATGAACTTGATGTGCTTTTCATTTTGTACTGAAATCAACTTGTAGTGCAGATTGTATCCTATTCTGTTTGCGTACTTTTCAAAAAACAGCCTGTCGTTTTCTCCAAAACGAGACAGAGGGAAAACTACGAACAAACCTATAATTTCCTCTGCTTGTGATAGAGGTTTCCTGGTTAACAGCCGCTGGTTACCCCTGATAGGTGATACAAACATATCTCCTGTCTCATAGGCAGACTCGCTGATCCTGACATCCTCGGGAGGATCCATGCCGCAGACCTTCAGTCCTTTGATGGAATCGCAGGCAATATGGAGCTTTCTGGTATCCGGATCGACCAGATAAAGGCAGGAATCAAACCCCATGAACTCCTTGGGGACAAAGACACACACCCTGTAAAAATTATCCAGGGTCTCGAATTCCTGGGCCAGATCGAAAAAGGCCCTAAGTGTTCTTCCCTGGATATGGGTAAAATCGTATCTTTCATAGTCCTCCCGCTTCTCGCGTATTCTAATCAGAAATGTGGCAAGTTCAGGAGGATCTGTTGGGCAGTAAATTGTCATAAGAGAATTATTATTTTAGCAGTAAAATTTGAAATTTGAAATTTGAAATTGGGAAAAACACAAAGATGTAGATGTATTACCTAATTTCGAATTTCTATTTTCGACATCGGCATTCAATTCGATAATACACTCTTTTTCGAAAAAAGTGTAAACTGGTGTGAATGAAGGATGCCTATCATTTTATTTAAAAAGGTCCTCTATGGCAGATACCAGCGAAGGTATTGTAAATTTATCAGGTTGAACTGTGACTTTAAGGCCGAAGTCTTCTGCCGTCCTGGCTGTAATCGGACCGATACAGGCCACCTTTGCCTGCTCAAGTATACGATTGCGCAGATCATCTGGGAGCAACTGGAAAAAGTTCTTAACAGTTGATGAACTGGTGAAGGTCAGAACGTCAATGGTTTCCTGTTCCAGGACCTCCAGAACTTCCGGCTTTAGGTCAGGTGCCAGGGTCACGTAGGCAGGAACCATGGTAACCTCTGCCCCAAGCTCTGCAAGCCGGCTGGGGAGAATCTCTCTTGCCTTTTCCGCCCTGGGGATAAGGATGCGCTTTCCTGATATATCTATCTGACTAAAGGCATCTATCAAGCCTTCCGCCCTGAAGTTGTCAGGCATGATGTCAGAACTCAAGTGCAGGGCGGAAATTGCCTTGGCAGTACCGGCACCCACAACAGCAATACGTATGTTTCCAAGGGCCCTGAGATCAAAATTCAGCCCGAAAAGACGTTCAAAGAAAAACCGTACAGCGTTGGCGCTGCTGAAAATCACCCAGTCAAAGGTGGAGAGTGAGTTAATGGCCTGGTCCAGGGGTTTCAAGTCCTTTGGCCAATGGACTTCTATTGTCGGGCACTCTAAGCAATACGCACCTCTCCGTTCCAGCAATCTCACAAGATCACTGGCCTGTTCCCTGGTCCTGGTAACGAGGATTCGTTTACCCAATAGGGGTAAGTTTTCAAACCAGTTTGCCTGGTCACGCAGGGCCACCACGTCTCCCACCACGATAATTGACGGAGGCCCAAGACCTGCTTCTTTTACCTTTTCTGCTATATTTATTAAATTTCCTGTAATTGATGTTTGAAGAGGCGTAGTTCCCCAGCGAATCACTGCCACAGGAGTATCAGGACGGCGCCCGTATTTTATGAGCCGCTCTGCGATATTGGGCAGGTTTTTCATCCCCATAAGAAATACAAGGGTCCCCACGCCTTTGGCAAGACCCTCCCAGTCTATATCCACCTCTTTACTGTCTAATTTGCGGTGGCCTGTGATAAAGGCTACGGAGGCGGTATGTGCCCGGTGGGTCAGAGGTATTCCGGCGTAGGCAGGAACTGCGATACCTGATGTCACACCGGGTACCACCTCAAAATATATCCCCGCCTTGGCAAGGACCTGGGCCTCTTCGCCCCCTCTGCCAAACATAAAGGGATCCCCTCCCTTCAGGCGGGCTACACACTTTCCTTCCAGGGCCTTTTCCACTATTATCCTGTTGATATCTTCTTGGGTCACTGTGTGTGAGCCCATGCGCTTACCAACATAGATACGTTCTGCACGAGGAGAGGCAAAGGGCAGAAGCCTTGGGCTTGCCAGACGATCATATACAACCACCTCTGCCTCAGCCAAAAGCTCTTTGCCACGAATGGTCAAAAGACCTGGGTCCCCAGGGCCGGCTCCTATTAGATAAACCTTTCCAGATGAAGAATCCGGCTTAATTCGCTCCATAAACTTCCCTCAATATCTCTGCACCCCCGGCAGCCAGGATCTCTTCTCCAAGGTTGGTTCCAAGAGCTTCGGGCTGATCAGTAGTTCCTTGCTTTTTCATTCTTATAATATCTATCCCGGCTTCGTCACCCACCATGCCTTCAAGCTCAAGTGTCTCTCCCCGGAGTTGGGCAAAGGCACCTATGGGCACCTGGCATCCACCTTCAAGCCTGAAAAGAAAGGCCCTTTCAGCCCTTACGCAGATGGATGTTTTTTCATGATGAATCGAGGTGAGAATTCGCTTGACCTCTGTATCCATACTCCTGAACTCTATGCCAAGAGCCCCTTGGCCTACAGCAGGAAGCATCACTTCAGGTTCCAGAAGTTGAATAATCCTTTGTTCCAGCCCAAGTCTTCTGAGCCCTGCAGCCGCCAGGATAATGGCATCATACTGTCCCTCATCAAGCTTACGAAGCCTTGTGTCGATATTTCCCCTCAGAGGAGCTACTTCGAGATCAGGCCTCGCATTCTTAAGCTGGGCTATTCTTCGAAGACTGCTCGTGCCTACTCTGGCACCCTCCGGCAATTCTTCCAGCCTGAGCCCGGCCCGGGAAATCAGGGCATCCCGCGGGTCTTCACGATCAGGGAAAATGGTGACTTCAAGCCCTTCCGGGAGTTCGGCAGGGACATCCTTCAAGCTGTGCACGGCAAAATCCGCATCTTTCCTGAGAAGGGCGTCTTCGATCTCTTTTACGAAAAGGCCTTTGCCGCCAACTTGGGCCAGTGGTACATCCAGGATCTTGTCTCCTTTGGTGGTGAACTTTACAAGATCTACATTGACGTCGGGCCAGTGCGTCTCGATCTCTTTTTTGACCCAGTTACTCTGTGAAAGGGCCAACACACTCTTTCTGGTCCCAAGTCGCAATTTTTTTCCAATTCCCACATCAACCCCCGCAGGAGCTGCAGTCAGAACTTGCACAACCGTCACATAGGCTGTTTGACTTCTTTCCTGTCCCCACAAACTTGTGGCCGGCCTTAAAAGCAAAGGCTGAAACCTTTTTTTGTGCCTCTAAAGAGCCGCATTTGGGACACTTGACATCGGTTCTTGACCCAAGGACCAGTTCCTCAAAATCCTCTCCGCAGGCAGTGCACACATACTCAAAAATAGGCATTATAGATTTCCTCCATAATCAGCTATTATGCTAAAAGCTGAAAGCAAGAATTGATTTTTAGGGTTACACTTTTTAAAAACTATCAGCTTTTTTCTTCCAGGCTATCCAGGATACTTGCGGCCAACAAGGGAAGCATAATCTCGTGATGGCCTATGATGTTGAACCCTTGGCCGCCTTCTAAGTTAGGTCTGTGGACCACGTTGGTCAAGGGTCTGTAGTGACGGATAAAATCGAAATTGGCAGTGGTAAACTTTTTTACAGGACAACCCAGGTTGCGGACAAGTGTCAAAGCCTTGAGAAAAACTTCCGGCAAGAGCACAGCAGAACCCACATGGAGTAACACCCCTTGATCAAGCTTGGCAACAAGGCTGCAAAAAAGCCTGAAGTCATAGTGAGATGCCTTGCCCGTAGCGGCACCATCGACACCCGGGTGGATATGAATGATGTCAGTACCCATTGCGACGTGAACAGTCACAGGCACCCCCAATCTGGCTGCACTGGCTAAAAGGCTCTGACCGTTGTAGGGGAATCCTGCTTCAAGCAGGGCATGTCCTACGGTTTCGCCAAGGCCCTTACCATTTTGGGCAGCTTTGCATATGGCCTGATTAAGAAACTCGCCTGTTTCCCTGGCTGCCCCGAATTGCCCTTCACCAAGAACTGACGCCACGTCCTCAGAAGTCTTGCCGGCCATGGCTATCTCTGAGTCATGAATAATTCCTGCCCCATTCAATGCAATTCCTGAAAGAATCCCTTGCTCCATGAGTTTTATCAGTATGGGATTTAATCCCACCTTTATTACATGGGCACCCATGGCGAGCAAGACCATACGTTCATTATGCACCGCAGTGCAAACCGCCTGGACCACGGCCTTAAAATCCTTTGCAGCCAACTGGTTGGGGAGTAGCTCCAAGAAATCCTTTAACTTGAGGCCGGAAGAGACCGGTCGTGCAAAGTCAGAGACTGTAACCTTACTGGGACGATCATAGAGTGAATAGGTCTTGAGGCCGGATAGATCTATGGGTTCAGGATAGCTCATGTCTAATTATACCGAACTAAAAATTTGCCGTTCCACAAGATCGCATAACAGATGCCCAAAAAAAATATGGACCTCCTGAATCCGAGGGGTATCAGATGATGCCGCACATATGACCAAATCAGAACACTGATCCATCTTTCCGCCATTTCCCCCGGTAATACCCACGGTTTTTGCCCCTATTTCCCTGGCAACAGAAAGGGCTTTTAGCACATTGGGTGAATTTCCGCTGGTGCTGATTCCAAGGACCACGTCCATCGGGCCAGCAAGGGCCTGGACCTGTTTGGAAAATACCTGGCCAAAGTCGTAGTCGTTTGATATCGCAGTAAGGATAGATGTATCTGTAGTAAGGGCGATGGCAGGAAGTGGTTTCCTCTCCAGGCGGAAACGGTTTACAAACTCTGCTGCTATATGTTGAGCATCAGCAGCACTTCCCCCGTTTCCGAAGAGGATAATCTTGCCATTATTTTCAAAGGCCCTGCAGGTCCATTGCGAAAGCTCAATGAGCTTCAGGCTGCAGGACTCAAGGCTTTCCTTGTAGGCAGTTGTTGCGTCCTTAAGTGCATTTTTAAAAAAGACATTATAATCTATGGAATTCATCCCGATAAATAAATACCGGAATCCATGATTGTCAACTTTTTACACTTGTTGTAGTGTTGTATGATCCGGGACGAGAGGAGAACTTCCTGTGGTTAACATCCCTGAGAAAATTATACTTGAAGATGACGGCACCATTTCTGTGCCGGATTTGCCGATCATTCCCTGCATTGAAGGTGATGGTATAGGCCCTGATATCTGGAAGGCAACCAGGCTGGTACTGGATGCTGCGGTGGAAAAGTCTTACGGAGGCAAGAAAAAGATCTTGTGGAAGGAGATCCTCGCGGGTGAAAAGGCCTATCGGCAGACCGGGAAATGGCTGCCGCCTGAGACTATGGAAGCCATCAAAGAGCACGTAGTCGCAATCAAGGGGCCTCTTACAACCCCTGTGGGTGAAGGGATAAGGAGCCTTAATGTCACCTTGAGAAAGGAGCTGGATCTATATGCCTGCGTGAGGCCTGTCCGTTACTTCAAGGGGACTCCATGTCCGGTTAAGAGGCCGGAAGACATGGACATGATCATCTTCCGTGAGAATACCGAGGACGTGTATGCAGGAATAGAGTGGCCTGAGGGGAGCGAAGATGCCAGGAAGGTCATCCGATTTCTAACGGATGAAATGGGGCAGGACATCAGGCCGGATTCAGGGATCGGAATAAAGCCAATCAGCCGTTTTGGGACCCAGCGCCTGGTCAGAAAGGCCATACGTCATGCCATTGATACGGGTAAGTCCAGCGTTACCCTAGTCCACAAGGGCAACATCATGAAGTATACAGAAGGGGCGTTTAAAAACTGGGGCTATGAGCTGGCAAAAACAGAGTTTCCTGAAATAACAATCACAGAGCAGGAGCTATGGGACAACTACAATGGCAGACAGCCAGAGGGCAAAATTGTCATAAAGGACCGCATTGCAGATGCCATGTTCCAGCAAATCCTTTTGAGACCTAGGGAATACAGCGTGCTGGCCCTGCCAAACCTGAACGGCGATTACATTTCCGATGCCTGTGCGGCCCAGGTGGGGGGACTTGGCATGGCGCCCGGTGCGAATATCGGTGATGGCTACGCCCTTTTTGAGGCAACCCATGGTACGGCCCCCAAATATACCGGGCTCGACAAGGTCAATCCCGGCTCACTTATCCTATCGGGCGCCATGATGCTCGAATACCTTGGCTGGAAAGACGCCATGGAAAAAATCCACAGTGCCCTTGAGGCAGCCATTGCCAAAAAGAGGGTAACCTATGACCTGGCAAGACAGATCGAAGGTGCAACCGAAGTAAAGTGCTCGGAGTTTGCCTTATCTATTGTTGAGTCCATGTAAATTTATCTGTTAAATGCAGTGGTCCTTTGCCAGGCTCACCCTTGTCATAAGGGATATCCTTTTTCCCCCATGCTGTGCCGCTTGCCAGGCCCGGCTTTCTGCCCCGGCAGGAGACCGTCTGTGTCACGACTGTCTTGAGTCCATAAGGCTCATAGAACCCCCGGTCTGCACTGTCTGCGGCCAGCCGTTTCACGGTTCGCAGGGTACTGGCCACACATGTGGCCAGTGCATAAAGAATCCTCCATCTTTTGACATCGCCCGCTCGGTATTTCAGTACCAGGGGTCTGTTAGGACCCTCATTCACAGGATTAAATACAACGATGACGGACATGCTCTAAGGGCCCTTTCCTCCCTGGCCATGGAGCATGTGTTGTTGGATCATTTAAAGCCGGACATGGTAATTCCTGTGCCATTACACTCGAAACGTCTGAGAAAAAGGGGCTTCAACCAGTCCCTCCGGCTTGCCGGGACGATCTTTCCTCATATTCCGTTAGGAATTGATATTCTTACCAGGACATTGAATACCAAACCTCAGACAGAGCTTTCAATGAAGGAAAGGCACAGAAATGTGAGAAATGCCTTTGAGGCCGCAAGCCCTCTGCCGGAAGGTGTGGAAACAATACTCCTCCTTGATGATGTCTATACCACAGGGGCTACTGTCAGGGCCTGTGCCAAGGCCCTAAAAAGGGCAGGAGCAAAAGAGGTTCATGTGTTTACTGTGGCAAGGACCGTAATAGCCCACCCATAAATGCTAAGTTATTTTTGCACCGGATGGACTAATGAACATCGAACATCGAACGTCCAACATCGAATGTTGAATGGGGGAAAAAGGACTTTATCCATAAGCTTCGTATCTTATTAAAGGAACTTAGGGAGACCCAGTGATGGTTAAAACTCATTCAGCGTGTACCAGAACTTAGGGACTTCGCCCCAATTGCCTGCCTGTCGGCAGACAGGGAATGTTGAAATACTGGTGAAAAGAAACAGAAATAGCTGTTGAATGTTCGGTATTGGATATCGTTTTTCATTCGACGTTCGACGTTCGATGTTCGACGTTCATCTTTCAAAACAATTGATAGCCCACCCCGGGTAGGTCTCTTTCGGTCTGCTGCAGCGAATTTTCCATATCGATCATTTTTTTCCTGAATTCAAAATTCAACATTCAAAATTCAACAGACGTTTCTCAAACGCTATGCCTCTGCCGCGGCAAGAGCTGATTCTGCTTCACGGTCCTCCTGACCCAAATACCTCATAATAATGAATATAATGGCAAAAAACGATACCTCAATACCTACCCATATCAAGGATGAGACAGGATGCTGACCAAAAGTGGCCAGTTGGTAGAATATTGTAGATGCCATGTAGGCCAGGCCGGTAGTCCATGCCCCGGCAAAGGCTGTCCACTTAAGGTTGGTCTCCCGGTATACGGCGGCAATGGCAGCCGCACAGGGGAAGTAGAGCAGAACAAAGAGGAGATATGCAAAGGCACCGATCTTGCCCGCAAAGAGAGTGGCCATAGAGCCAAAGGTACCAACGCTTACCTCCTGCTCTTCTGATGCTGCCTCAATTGAGCCTATATCACCCACGGATACGCCCACCAGGGGATCCAGGAAGGTCCCGGCCATATCGGCCAGATTGGCTGGAATAGTGGCGAAGGACTCCACGATGCCGCCCCAGAAGTCAAAGGCCTCTTCCTCCTCTTCGCCGCCGGCAGCACTGGCATCAATCTGAGAATAGAGGGAATCCAGTGTCCCGACCACTGCTTCCTTGGCAAAAAGACCGGTGAATATGCCGACAGTAGCCGGCCAGTTGTCATTTGCAACCCCCATTGTTGTGAAGACAGGAGTAATGGATTTGCCTATGTTCGCCAGTACTGATTTTTCACTATCCTCATTGCCAAAGGTACCGTCCGTCCCCATGGAGTTCATGAAGCTCAGGACCACAATCACCGGGACAAGGATGCGGCCTGCCCGAAACATAAAGGCCTTGAGACGATCCCAGGTGCGGAGCAGTATCCCTTTCAGAGTAGGCATGTGGTAAGGTGGAAGCTCCATCACAAAAGGAGTGATGTTTCCTCTAAGCAGTGTATTCTTAAGTATCAGACCAGTCAGAACGGCAAAGCCTATTCCGATGAGGTAGAGACCGAACACCAGATTCTGCCCGCCGACAGGGAAAAAGGCCGCAGCAAACAGGGCATAGACCGGCAGCCGCGCTCCGCAGGACATGAAGGGGTTCATCATGATGGTGAGGGTCCTGTCGCGCTGATTCTCAAGGGTGCGGGTAGCCATGATTGCTGGGACATTGCAGCCGAATCCCACCAGCATGGGGATAAAGGACTTGCCAGGAAGTCCGATAAATCTCATGAAGCGGTCCATGACAAAGGCAGCCCTGGCCATGTACCCTGAGTCCTCGAGAAAGGCAAGACACAGGAACATGCAGCCAATGGGCGGGATAAAGGTGGCCATGGTCTGAATAGCCCCTCCAACTCCGCCGGCCAGGATGGTAACCAGCCATTCCGGCGTGCCGACCGAGCCCAGGAGTTCTCCAAAACCGTCCACAAAGATTGTGCCGGCGAAGATATCAAAAAAATCTATAAACGCGCCTCCCAAGTTGATGGTGAACATGAACATCAGGTACATTGCCACCAGGAAAATAGGGATGCCCAGGACGCGATTGAGCACGACTCGGTCGATCTTATCAGACGTGGTCTTCTTCACTTGGCTGGGTTTCTTGACAATGTCCTTGGTCAAATCGTTGATAAAGCCATACCGTGTGTCCGCCACCACGATATCCGGTTCTTCTCCCAGCTTGTTTTCGATATCCTTCCTGTGATGCTCTGCAATCTCGTCAGTATAATTACCCACCATTCTGGAGGCCAGCCTATCCCCTTCAAGGAGTTTTACTGCCACCCAGTTGGCATCCGCCTTTTTACCCTGTATTGCCTCTTCCACCACAGGGATCAATTCCTTTACGGCCTCCTGGATTTCCAAGGGGTAAACTATCTGGGTTGCGGATATGGATTTCTCTTTTGAGGCCTTGTTGATTGCAGACTTCAGCGTCTCTATGCCCTCATTTTTTGACGCCACAACGGGGATGACCGGGCAGCCCAGCTTCTCGGAAAGGCCTGGGACATCTATCTCTATATTGCGGCTCTTTGCAATATCCATCATGTTGAGGGCCACGACCATCGGGATCTTCATCTCCAGTAGTTGACTGGTCAGATACAGATTGCGCTCCAGGTTTGAGACGTCCACGATGTTGACTATGAGATCGGGTTCTCCAGAAAGGATATAGTCCCGGGCCACCTCCTCATCCACCGAAGTGGCAGCCAGGGAATAGATGCCAGGCAGGTCTACAACCTCGACCTCTTTGCCGCCATGTCTGTAATTGCCGACCTTGCGGTCTACTGTCACCCCCGGCCAGTTTCCCACTCGCTGCTTGGCACCTGTCAGGGCATTGAACATCGTAGTCTTGCCGCAGTTGGGGTTTCCTGCAACACCTATGATAAAATCACTCATGGCTGGTTCCCCCTTTCCACTGTAACTGCTGCGGCCTCATCCTTTCTCAGGGTCAAAGAAAAATCACGGACCTTGATTTCAACCGGATCCCCCATTGGAGCAACGCGAGTAACGACGAAATCCGTGCCCTTTGTAAGCCCCATGGCCATGAGTTTCCCACGATAGGCCCTGGAACCCTTTATGTATCCTGCAACCTTGGCTTTTTCACCTATAGCTAAATCACCTAGTTTCATAACCCTATTCCTCCTAAATTATGGCAACAAAGATCTTTTGCGCCATGCCTCCTCCCATGCCGTAACGAATTCCTTCCTTGGCTATTAGCACAGTACCTCCTCCCCGGCGTTGTATAACCTCAATTTCATCACCTACATTAAGCCCCATACTGATGAGCTTTTCATGGAACCCTCTTCCTCCTCTCAGGGAAATAATCCTGAGCCTTTCACCTTCACTGGCCAGGGCCAGTGGTAAAGTGCTTTGCGAGGATAAGTCCTTTGAGGATCTTTCAGAGCTGGGTTCTATCAACCTAGTGCTCTCCATAATTATTCGCCTCTATGTTCCTGAAAAGGATATGAACTCCAATAAAATCCACCGGTTAAAAAATAATCATGTTTATCATTATTGCAATTCATTATCTACTTAAATACCGATAGCACCTTATAAAACAAGCTCATCATTTTGTCAACTTACCTTATGAATAAAGCCTTAACCCGACAGGTTCAGCAAAAAAGGGGCTTGACAAATGGTCCTTTTTCTGTTTTTTATGGAGCAATTTTAATTCTTAATAATATTCTTTCGCAATAACAACATATAAAGGTGCTGGTGGGTTATTGTAAGCCGTGAACGGTTATTATCTGACCAATGCCTCTTGACAGATAAGGAGTGATTTGGATATGTTTGTGTTATTTATTTTATAAAAATATTACTTAAAAGGGGGTAATTTAAAATGGGTCGGGATTTAAATCTGTTCAGGTATGGCTTTAGAGGAAGGGGTGCATGGGTTTTTATAACAGCCATCCTGTTTTTATTATCTTTTTTGCCCGCCTGGACAGTGTGTGCGGATACTGAAGACAAGGAGATACGAAAGGAGCTTGAAGAGCTTCGGGCCAAGGTAAAGGAACTTGACGCCTTAAAGACGAGAGTCCAGGAGCTTGAGGGAAGGCTCGCTGTAAAGGAGATAGGCGAGGGGCAGGAGACGGCGAAGGAGGAGCTTAAAGAGGACGAAGGTGGCGAAGAGAAGGAGAAGAAAAAAATTGTAAGGCTCGTAAGTCCCTACCTGGACAACCTCAACATTACAGGCGGCGTAAGCGGCGGCTGGTTTTCAACGACAAACGAGGGACCAGGCAACGAAAGCAGCAACTTTGTCCTGTCAAACCTCCTCTTGGACCTCTCATCCGAGATGGAGGGGGGGCTTCTAGGCTTTAATGTAGGGCTTGGAGGCGTTACGACTCCCTCTGTCTTCGATGCGCCAAATGACGCGATTCCTGACTTCCGTATTGAATATGCCTCGGTGAATCTAAAGCCCATAAGGTCTCTGGAGGGCCTTTCCGTAGAGGCAGGGCTCTTGAAGCCCAATTCAGGCTATGAGGACACCTACACCTTCTGCAATCCGAATATAACCGTTGGCGCCCTTGCCTCTCAGCAGCCCTATAACGCAATGGGTGTAGGGGTGGCATACGCCTTTAGCGAGGACTTGGAGTTCTGGGGCGGGGTGTTCAAGCACAGGCTTGACGATGACGAATACCGCACAGACGATGTCTATATCAACGAATATGGCGAGCCAAGGGGCCTTGGCGGGCAGGATTCAAACTCGTGGGAGGTGGGCGTAAACGGCTCTGTAAACGGCCTGGGGCTGAGCCTCTACCACTACCAGTTAAACGGCCTCAGGCACCTTACAGGCATTGTTGTGGACCATACCATAAACGACCTGTACGGCCTTAAAAGCCTGTATCTGGTCTTGAATGCGGACTACTGGAGGTGGAGTAGCAGGGTGGACAGGTACTTTAAGGACGATTCCTCTCTTGGCGCAGGCCTCTATATAGTTCCATCTTTTGAAAGGCTCTCATTCCCGCTCCGTCTTGAGTATATCCACCAGGGAGAAAGCAGGATATACCTTGACAGCCCCGATGCGGAGGACATCTATGCAGCCACATTCACCCCTACCTATAACCTCACGTGCAATGTCTTTTTAAGGGGCGAGGTCTCATATGTCCATGCTGACAACGGGTTTTCAGATAACAAAGGCAGGCCGGAGGATGACAAATACATGTTCGCTGTTGAGACCGGCGTAAAGTTTTAAAAATATCTAATTCCATTTCTAAATCAAGATGGGAACGAGAAGGCAAGCGAGCAGCGACGAGACAGTACAGGTAATATGTCGAGGAGCCGCGCAGCGCAGCTGACAAAGTTAACGCTTGATTTAGAAATGGAAAAAATGAAGATTCCAGGGCCATCGGTATAACGATCCCAGGATATCCCCATTGGCCGACGGTATCAGCCAGCCAGACAACGAACTGGTGAAACATTTCAAACTCCTTCCAGGCCCTGATTTGCCGACTGTTTGCAAAGGGGCATTGTCCTTTTTTGATATTTATGCATTCTTAATATGCGCCAGGGTTTTGTATACCAGCGGCATCACCATAATGACAAGTGGTATCTGCACCAGCAGGCCGGAGATGATGGCCACTGCCAGGGGCTGTTGCATCTGCGACCCCTGCCCCATAGCGAGTGCCAACGGCATGAGTGCAAAAATGGCCGCGAGCGTCGTCATGGTAATCGGGCGCATGCGATTGACCCCGGCCTGGACCAGCGCCTGACCCTTATCGACCCCATGACGCACCAAATCGCGGTACTCGGAGAAGTAGAAAATCGACACCTCGGTCACGATACCGACAATCATGGTCATGCCCATCATGGCGGTGATGTTCAGCTCGATGTCGGTCATCCACAGGCCGATGAACACCGTACCCGTGGCCAGCAATGGCATCGCAAGAATGGCCACGGCAGCCGCGAACTCCTCATACAGGAACAACAGGAGCAGGAAGACCAAACCCAGTGCT
>CAZPBZ010000007.1:0-17780 GCA_964584765.1 uncultured Thermodesulfobacteriaceae bacterium | reverse complement strand
TTTCATTATTACCATTGCATGAAAGATCTGAACACCCAATTCCTGTAATTATTTCTAAACCCAGGGCCTCCACATCAGCCTCATGTCCCAATCCACAGGCTGCAAAATTGATCCATCTGCCTTTATGTGCTTCCAGATGATTTGGTGCCTGTTGAATTATTTTTCCATAAAGATCGAGTGCCTCTTCATATCTTCCTGCCAAGCCAAGGGCATAGCCTTCACACAACAGTCTTTTTTCTTCTCCCCACTTCCAATTATCGCCTGCACAAATTGAAAAAAGCACTTCTGCCGCTAAGTCGGCCTTACCCATGTTAAGAAGCAGATAGGCCTGCTTCAGTTTAAGCTTTGCCGAAGACGGATAAATAGATAGTGCCTCTTCAAGCAAAACAACAGCCTCCTCCCACATATTCTTATCAAGGTAACTATCGATCAACATATCAATAGACCACAGGGACCGACCCTCAGACCAACAGTGTCTTAACACCCTCTCAGCCATATTCTGTTGACCAAGATCCAAAAGCAGCTTCACACCGGCCTGCAGGAGATCTCTCCTTTCCTCAACCCGGCCGGCCAAAGCGAACAAAGCTTCGTCATATAAATGAAATTTCATCTGGGCATTCATATAACCAATCGATGTGGCAAGAGAAACATATGAGGCCAATATGTCATCATCCTTAAAGAAATCGCCTTCACTGCCTAAAAGCCTTTCAACACCTTCTCCGTCCCCATTCCCTAAATAGACCTTTAACAGAAGCTCTCTTCCCTTGATATCATTTTCCAACTCACTATGCATATCCTCAGTAATTAGAAGGCTTGCCTGATCAAAATTTTCAGTCTCTAAAAGCAACTCGACCAAATGCATAGTAATGGCTGGATTGGGCTCAACAAGTGAGAGTTCCTCATAAGTGGCAATGGCTGGTGCAAAAAGCTGAAGGCGCTCATACGCGCGGGCCATAAACAGCAGCCCCATTTTATTGTTAGGTTCTTCTCTCAGAAAAATTCTGAATGTCTCAAGGGCCTTGAGATAATTACGTGAAGCAAAATGCAGACGTCCCAAAGTCGCCAAAAGCTGCTTATCAAGCACTTCCGGATGATCATGCTTCAAATCCTCAAGGACCTTGATTGCTGGCTGGACATCTCCTTCCATCAAATATAAGGAGATAAGCTCATTAACACCCCATATAAGATTATCTGTGTGATCTTCCCCGGTATTATCGCCGGAAAGTGCTACAAACCTCTCAAATGTCCTAATGGCCTTATCTCGATCTCCCACAGCTAAAAGGGCCTTTGCATAGTTAGATAAAAAGTCTGGATCATCTTCATATTGAGGTCGCAATTTCTGAAAATGAGATAAGCAACTCTTTGTTTTTTTTAAACGCAGAAGCCCACAAGCCAGATTAAACTCAAGGTCTTTTCGGTCAGGTTCAATGGCTAAAGCCTTTTGGAGATATGTTATAGACTCATTAAACCTTTTTTGGGATTCCAGGCAATGGGCAAGGCCCTCTAAGACCTTTACCAAGGTCAACTCTTCAGGAATACTCAGCAATTCATTCCTGGCAACGTGGACATTTTCCCCCTGGAGACTAAGTTCTGTTACCAAATTCTTATAGATGACGGCAGCTTTATCACACTGACCCGAACGGCTTAGAAGTTCTGCAAGAATGAATAATGCTTGAATATCATGGGGTCTATCTTCCACAACATGCTCAAGTTCAAGTATAACTTGACTTTCTTTATTTAACCGCATTAAAACTAAAGCCAGTTCCCATCTGGCTTCTATTAGACCTTGGCGATCTCTTAACAATTCTCTGTAAAGGGCCACAGCACCATCCAGTTCGTTTTTTTTCACCATTTCCCTGGCTTCATCCCAGACCAGTTGCCATGAAGGAGAAACCGCCTCATGAGTTACCTGAATTCTTGCCTGCGGCATGTTATTTTGAGAGATTTTCGCCAAATCCTGCCCATTAGCAGCCGGTGCTAAAATGATGAGACATGAAAAAATGCCTACAAGAAGGTTCCTCATATTAGTCCTGTTACGATAGCTATGCTGAATAAGGATTGCGACAATTAAAACTGATATTATAATAATATATTTCTAAAAGGCACTTGCAAAATACTAAATCTTGTTCTAAGGGTCTGTCACGGAATAAATGAAGGGCGCAAGATTGCGCAGGATTTTTGGCCCCCGGATATCCCGAAAGGGCAAGATATTAAATTCTGAAAATTTAAGCCCAAAGCACTATCCACTGATTAATGTTATGCTATTTTTTAACTGGAGAATATACAATGGCGAGAATAACAATAGAAGACTGCCTGGGGAATTTGCCTAACCGTTTTGCATTAGTACACCTTGCGATCGAGAGGGTAAAGCAATTGCGCAAGGGCGCCCAGCCCCTGGTCAAATGCAAAAACAGAGAAATAGTCCAGGCATTGAGAGAAATTGCCCAAGACAAAGTAAAATTTGAAAATCTGGAAGAATTGGCCCGAGAGGCAGAAGAGCAACGAATTTTCCAAGCATTACAGACAGATACCAATCAGGCAGAAGGGTGAAAAAGACCGCTTTTAGACATTATCAATGAAACAAGACTACTACGAGATTTTAGGGGTCTCCCGAGACTGCTCATCTGGAGAACTAAAGAAAGCCTACCGGAAGCTGGCTTTAAAATATCACCCTGATAAAAATCAGGGTGATAAAGACGCAGAGGAACACTTCAAGGAGGCGGCAGAGGCCTATGAAGTGCTCAGAGATCCTCAGAAAAGACAGACCTATGACCTTTACGGTCACGAAGGAATAGCCGGGACAGGCTTCAGAGGTTTTTCCGGACCACAAGACATATTTAGTAACTTTGGCGACCTGTTTGAAGACCTGTTTGGTTTCTCTGCTACTCACCGAAGACATGGCGCATCCATGGGGCCAGAGGTGGGTGCGGATCTGAGATACAACCTGGAGGTTTCCTTTGAAGATGCTGCCAGAGGTACGGAGACTGAAATCGAGATAGTTCGTCTTGAATCCTGTTCCATCTGTAAGGGAACAGGTATGGCCTCTGGGAGCCATCCTGCTACCTGTCCTACTTGCCAGGGAAGAGGCCAAATAATAAGGTCAGAAGGCTTCTTCAGAATCTCATCTACTTGTCCACACTGTTCCGGAACCGGAACGATTATCACAAACCCCTGCAAAACCTGCCAAGGCAAGGGCAGATTCCGAGAACGACATAAAGTAAGGGTATGCATTCCTGCAGGTGTAGATACAGGCTCAAGATTGCGCATGAGGAGGGAGGGTGAAGCCGGTCTCAGGGATGGGCATAGGGGGGATCTCTACATAATAATCCACGTAAAACCCCACCACCTTTTCGAACGTCATGGCAATGACATATATTGTCGCCTTCCTATTTCTATTGTCCAGGCGGCCAAGGGAGACGAAATTGAAGTATCCACACTGGATGGACCCCGCAACTTAAAAATTCCGGCAGGAACCCAGACAGGAGAACACTTCAGGCTGAAAGGACTTGGCATTCCTGATCTTAGAGGATTTGGAGCCGGGGATCAGATAGTTGAAGTTGCTGTTGTAACACCTACCAAGTTGACAGAACGCCAATGTGCTCTGCTTCAGGAATTCGCTGATATCGAAAAAGAAAAAGGAGAAGGCGGCTTCTTTCGTAAACTGTTTAGACGATCCGAAGCACATGGGCACTCCAGTCAGGAGAGGACGTCTTGAACAAGAACTCCTTTTCTCATCTGGATACAAAGGGTCAGGCCCACATGGTGGACGTAAGCCCAAAACCTATGACTCAAAGGGAAGCAGTTGCTTCAGGACGGGTAATAATAGGACCTGATGCCTTTAATCTTCTTGTTGACAGTAAAACCTCAAAAGGTGATGTTCTGGCTGTAGCCAGGATAGCTGGGATCATGGCTGCCAAAAAAGCGGAAACCTTGATTCCGCTTTGTCATCCTTTAACTTTGCAACAAGTAGAGATCGACTTCTTTCCAAACCCTGAAAAAAATGCCATAGAAATTTTGGCACGAGCAAAGGCAAAAGGCGCAACCGGCGTAGAAATGGAGGCACTAACCGCAGTTTCGGTTGCTGCTCTGACCATTTACGATATGTGCAAGTCAGCAGAGAAAAATATAACTATTGAAAAAGTGCAATTGGATTATAAAACCGGTGGAAAAAGCGGAACCTGGAAAAGAAAGTTCTTAGGAGAATAGTAGCATGGAACAGGCCCAATTGGAATATTTTCGCAGCCTACTCCAGAAAAAACTCGATGATCTTTTAGGGGAAGCCGACAAGACCCTGGAAGAGATGACTGACATGAACGACCACTTTCCTGACCCAACAGATCGGGCGTCCGTAGAATCTGATCGTAGTTTTGAGCTACGCATCAGAGATAGGGAGAGAAAGCTCATAAAAAAGATCAATAAGGCCTTAGAGAGGATCGAAGAAGGGACTTATGGCATCTGTGAAGATTGTGGTGAAGAAATAGGGACTAAGCGCCTGACGGCCAGACCTGTCACAACCCGTTGCATTGAGTGCAAATCCAAACAGGAGAGGGAGGAAAAGGCCAGAGGCTTATAATGCTGCAGTTATATATTGCCTTCCTTTGGCATATGCATCAACCTCTGTACCTTGACCCGATAAGAGATCGCTTTGCGATGCCATGGGTCAGGCTCCATGCTGTCAAGGCTTACTCTGACATGATAGCGTGTCTGGACTCCCGGCCTAAGGCAAAGGTAACTTTTAACCTTGTTCCATCCCTTCTTCTCCAAATCCAATCTTATATACAGGGCAAAACCGACGACTTCCTGGAATTGAGCCGTCGCCCTGCCATCGAGCTCTCCCCTTCAGACCAGGAGTTCATCCTGACACATTTTTTCAGCTGCCAATGGCCTACTATGATAGAACCCCATAAGAGGTACCTGCAACTGCTTGAGTTGCGCGGAAGGGACTTTGGTCCATCTTATACCTCCCAAGTGAGAAAAAAATTCTCAACCCAGGATTATTTAGACCTTCAGGTCTGGTTTAATCTCGCCTGGGTCGGCTTTTCCTCAAGAAATCACCCTTTGATTAGCTCTCTTTTTCAAAAAGGACAGTTGTTCAGCGAAGAAGAAAAGATGGATCTTCTGGACTTCCATCTTGAACTCATGAAAGGACTCATTCCCCGTTATAGTTCAAAATGGATCGAAGGACAGATAGAAATCAGTACCAGCCCATTCTATCATCCTATTCTCCCCCTGCTAATCGATACGGATCTCGGGAGAAGGCCCAGGCCGGAGACCAAACTCCCTTTGCGATTTACTTGCCCGGAAGACGCCAGAGCACAACTGGAAAGAGGTAGGCGCTACTGTAAGGAGGTTTTAGGGAAGGCCCCTGTAGGACTCTGGCCATCAGAGGGCTCTGTTGCCCCTGAGCTTATCCCCCTCATTGAAGAAGCCGGGTTTTCCTGGACGGCAACAGACGAGGCCATCCTATTTAACTCACTTGAGAGAAATGAATCTCAGAGTCTATTTCAGCCTTATAGAGTGGAAACAAATGGCTGCTGCACAGACATGGTCTTTCGGCACCATAAGCTTTCAGATTTGATAGGTTTTGTTTATCAGAAAAACCATCCTCAGGCTGCAATCACTGACTTTGTCTCCAGGCTAAAGGAAATCCGTAGCGGCCTTCAGGAAATGGATCGTGCCCCTTTTGTTGCTATAATTCTGGATGGAGAAAATCCCTGGGAGTATTACCAGGACGGCGGTGAATCCTTCTTGACAGGCCTATATGATGCAATTATCAAAGAACCAATGCTTGAACTTGTGACTATTGGTCAGTATCTGGAAGACCATCCGCCGACACTCACTTTGCCGGGGCTATATACAGGTTCTTGGATAAACCATGATTTCGGCATCTGGATAGGTGGTGAGGAAGAAAACCGGGCATGGGAAACCCTGGGTCGTGCAAGAAAAGCCGTCGATAATGCTAAAAAACAGGAAGACATAACTGAAGAGGCCATGAATATGGCCATGGAATCTATTTTTGCTGCTGAAGGCAGTGACTGGTTCTGGTGGTATGGAGACAAATTTGAGACTGATTATGCCTATGGATTTGACCACCTCTTCCGGACGCATCTCAAAAAGGTCTATAATAGCCTTAATATGACAGTTCCTGATGAATTGCTAAGTCCGATCAGGGTTCCAAGACCGGCAACACCTACTACTGAACCAACGTATTTTATACACCCCCAAATTGATGGACGTGTGAGCTACTATTGGGAGTGGAAAGGTGCGGGATCACTGATCTCGGGAGATCAAGGAGGGGCCATGCATTCCGGGGCGAGTTCGCTGGCTGAGATTGTCTATGGCTTTGATCTTGAGTCGCTTTACCTGAGGATAGATCCCAGAGAGGGGAGCTTTGATGCCTGGGAGCCGGATCTCGGCCTCAAGATTACAATCTCTTCTAAAGCTATAATAACTATCGAGCTGATCCCCAGCCAGTTTATAGATCACATTAAGGAAAAATTCAGGGTTTTAAAAAATGGAAAGGCCCTTGTTTTCCACGAAACAGGTGTAAAATGCGCTGTGAATGAGGTGGCAGAGGTGGCAATACCTTTTGTATTTCTGGACTCCAACCCCAAAAATAAATTAACCTTTTATGTTGAAATAATACAAAATAAATTGGTGAGAGACAGATGGCCTCGTGAGGGCTATATAGTGCTTCAAGTACCTGATGAGGACTTTGAACGTAAGCTTTGGCTGGTTTGAGGAATTCCAAATGCCCGAACTACGCAGGGATACAATCATAGGCCGATGGGTTATTATTGCCAAGGAAAGAGGAAAGCGCCCCTACGACTTTGTCATTGAAAAAGACAAGACCAGGGGTGGGTTCTGTCCTTTATGCCCTGGGAATGAACACACCACTCCGCCGGAAGTCCTGGCCTATGGACGGCCGGGCCATTCACCCAATGGACCCGGCTGGACCCTCAGGGTGGTTCCGAATAAATTCCCCGCACTAGTTATAGAAGGAGATCTGGACAAACGGGGCGAAGGTATTTACGATAAGATGAACGGCATTGGTGCCCATGAGGTCATAATAGATACCCCCAGGCACGACGAAACCATGCCCATGATGTCTCATGGACAAATCATCCAGAGTTTTTGGGCCTACAGGGACCGCATGGTAGATTTGGCAAAGGATTCCCGCTTTCGCTACATAATAGTCTTCAAGAATTTCGGCCGGGCTGCGGGTGCCTCTTTAGAACATTCACATTCCCAGCTTATTGCTCTCCCTATCGTACCCCATCGGATACAGGAAGAGATCCAAAGCTCTTTGCACTATTATGAATTTAAGGAGCGCTGCATCTTTTGTGACATCATTCGTCAGGAAAAATCCCAAGGCATAAGAATAGTATGTGAAAATAATGATTTTATCACGATCTGCCCCTTTGCGCCCCGTTCGCCTTTTGAAATGTGGCTGATGCCCAAGAGACACCAATCCTCTTATGTTTCCATGGACGATAATCAATTCGACTTATTGACAGACCTCTTTCTGGAGACAATGCGGCGCCTCGACAAGGCCCTTCCCTGGGTCCCTTACAATTATATGTTGCACACGGCTCCGCTACGCAGTCCATTCCTGGAACACTATCACTGGCATATAGAAATAATGCCCAAGGTGACCACGGTAGCAGGGTTTGAGTGGGGTACCGGATTTTATATCAATCCTACCCCGCCTGAAGAATCCGCACGGTTTCTCAGAGAAATTAGTTTAGATTAATGAAATTCCACTATATGGATCAAACCATTTGCTGTATATAAATATTAACAGTAAACAGTCAAGAAGGTGATCTATGAATAAATACAAAATACTCGTAGTTGACGACGAAGAGAGTATTCATCTCCTTTACAAGGAAGAGTTGGAAGAAGAAGGCTATGAAGTCCACTCGGCGATGAGCGGAGAAGAGGCCCTTAAGGCCTTTGACGCTCACGAACCGGACCTTGTCATCCTGGACATCAATATGCCTGGTATGGACGGCATAGAAGTGCTGCGGCAAATGAAACAGAAAAAGCCCAGGGTGCCTGTTATCTTGAGTTCTGCCTATCCTGAGTATAAACAGGATTTGGCATCGTGGGCCTCGGATGACTATATAGTCAAGTCCTTCAACTTAGATGATCTCAAGTCCTCTGTTCGCAGAAATTTAACCAAATGAAGCGAAAAAGGAAGTTTGTGCGGATGACTTCAGGAAATGAAGTCTCCTGGCGGTTCTTGCATCTTTGATGCTGCCATCTTAAGGGTCACTGTCTGATGACCCGAGTCACCTGAAACGTATATATTGATTCCATATTTCTTTTTAAAGAGCCGCAAGATATTAAGGGCAGGATCTCTATCTAAAGGCAAATTTATGGCCTTACCGTTGTGGCTGATGCGGAGGACCAAGTCTTCATCCTCCTGAAAAGTCTGAATCGACATCTCCATATTATCAAGGGTTGACATCTGCCTCATCAATACTTTACATAGAGCTAAAAACGCATTGGCCCACTCTGAATAATATCCCTGAAGTGGTGGAAGATCGGGAGATAATGATACGTGCTTGTTTATTTTTTTGAAAAAGGAATGGAGATCCAGAGTTCTTAGCTCATCCTCTATCAGATTGTTCAAAGAAAACGGCACTGCAACTCCTATTGTATCCTTTTTCCTTCTAAGAGCGATAGCCCGGACAAATTCCCTTATTTGACCTGTTATGGTCTGAATTGACTCAATATCAGAGATCCAAACCTTAAGCTGCGCTTTATCCAAGGGAGCTTCAATGCTGGACATTTTTTGAGTCATAAGGTCGAGACGCCCCATTATTGCAGATAAAGGATTTGCAATATCCTCAAGAAGATCATCGAACAGTTGACCAAAAATGAAATGCCTGTATTGTTGCCAAAAGTTCTCTTCCCTGGCTTTTTCCCTATCCTTGAGCCGACGCAGTGCAGTAACATCGCGGCTGCGTAAAATCAAACCCCTTGTTCCATCAGGACTGAGTAAAGGCAAAAGCCAAATATTATAATATCTATGACCATCAGAATCCGTTAGCCACGGTAAATCACAAGGGAAAGCGCTTACCCTAACCTCTTCTCTATCAGCCAGGGCTTTTTCTAATAGTTCTTTAAAAGAACCCTCTCCCTGAGAACTCTTAAATAATGAGCAGACCTCTGAAAAATGTTTCCCCTTGAGTTTTTCAGGATCTCTTGGCAGGCAAAATGGCTGATTAATATTGGAGTCAACAATATCGAACTTGGAATCAAAGATCAGAACCCCATCATCCAGGCTGTCTAAAAAGTATTGAAAATAAAATGAATGGCTGAACTCAGTTTCAATGCCTTTAACTATGCCAGAAATAGAAAAAGGCCAATCAACTATGTTTTCAAAGGCTATTCCACTCCTGAACTTACCTTTTTCTTGTTTAACCCACCTAATTTGCCCTTTTGCAACATAATCGGTCTTGAGGCCCTCTTCACCGGGCCGGAGAGTCACGGTCTCATGAGGACTGACAGGGCTATCAGACTCAATCTGTATGCCATACGGACTCAGATCAGTTGAAACTACACCCATTACAGACCCAAGAGCTTCTGTTTTCAAGCACAGTGGGACATTTAACGGTATCCGAAAAAATCGACGCCGCTCTCTATGGACTCCTTGCTGCACAGAGTCTCCTTATGGAAAAATTGTCATGTTAGGAAAAATTAATTTATTAAGTTATTTTATATCTGCAAATAAGATACCAAAATAAAGTCTTTTTTTGCCAATTTAATACTGGGAATGCAGCCTGATATCTGGGCGTCTTTAACAAAATGGGAAAAGCTTTTCTACAAATGGAAAAGTTTTTCTGTTGCATTACAACTATAAAAAATCACACGAAGGACTCCAGGTCCTTTGGCAGCTTTAGCTCCAGGCTATCGTCAGATGAACCTCTGGCCAGCATTTCTACTCCAAAATCCTTTATCTTATAAAGAAGCGCCTTGTAACTTATTTTGAGCAACTGAGCAGCCTGTTTGCGATTACCATTAGTTCGCCTGAGGGCCTCTTCTATTACCATTTTTTCAATGCTGGCCAGACTCTTTTTTCGGATTTCCTTTAAAGATGGGAACTGTATTTGCATTTCTTGTCTGCAGTTATCGAGTACGGAATTTATCAGGGATTCATCCGGCGTCCATACTTCAGCAACAGGTCGATCTTCCGACATCTGTTGGCCTATAGACCCAAGGATCTCTTCTTCAAGCAAATCAGGATCCTTAAGGACTATCAACCTCCTCACATAGTTCTCAAGCTCCCTTACATTTCCCGGCCAATGATATTCAGCAAATACCTTTTCAAGCTTACCGGAGATATCAATTATTCCACCCTTCGACATGCCTCTGTACTTTCGGATAAAGTGTTCAAGAAGGTATGGAATATCTTCCTTTCTGTCCCGAAGGGGTGGCACCACTATCTTTATGATATTGATCCGGTAATAGAAATCTTCTCTAAATATCCCTTTTTTTACATCCTCAGCAAGGTTGTGATTAGTAGCAGATATCACCCAGGTATTTACACGAATATTCTTCACCCCCCCCACACGAGCGAATTCGGAATCCTGTAATACCTGTAGAAGTTTGGCCTGCATGGCAACAGGCATATCGCCAATTTCGTCCAGCAGTATGGTTCCTTTGTGGGCCAATTCGAATTTTCCCGGCTTTGGCTGTACTGCCCCGGTAAATGCACCACGCTCATAACCAAATAGTTCGCTCTCCAGAAGTTCGCTTGGTAGCGCAGCACAGTTAACCTTGACTAGAGGATAATCCCGACGACAAGAAAGCTCATGCAGAGTGCGGGCAACCAACTCTTTACCTACGCCGCTCTCCCCACAAATAAGGACATTCAAATCGGTGTCCACCACCTGATTGATCAGATCCTTGATGCGCCTGATCGATGGGCTATTGCCAATCATTAAGTCCATTTTATTATTTGGCTCGTAAAATACCCTTGATTGAGGCAGAATATAAACTTAAAAATCAATAGAATCTTAGCAAGGACGCGAATCAAAATCAACAAAGTTATTATTTTTTGTGGCACTTCATTCAAATCAAAGAATATCTTGTTTTGTCCTCTTCAAATTATTATATTAAGCTTTCAATTGAGGAATTGAGGAATTGAGGAATTGAGGAATTGAGGAATTAAAATCGATAGAACAACCTTCAATTACTCAATTCCTTAAATTAGCAATTCCTGAATCAACTGATTCAAGATAACCTTATAGACTTATACAGTCCCGGAGGATGTGTTGCCTGAGATTTTAGGGTCATCTGAAAGACAGGTCGATTTTTTCTTAAAAGACCTTCCACAAGAACCCCAACAACTCCTACTTGTTGACGACGATCCTACCATCTTAAACTTATTGGCAGAATTCCTTTCCCGTTTGGGGCACCAATATCGTACAGCAGGTGACGGGTTGGAAGCCATGTCATTGCTGGAGCAATCCTCTGCCACTATCGTAATCACTGACCTCATGATACCCAGAATGGATGGAATGGAGCTTATTCGGAAAATCAAAAAATTCTGGCCTGAAACAGATGTAATGGCAATAACAGGATATAGTCGAGACTTTCATTACACTGACGTTATTAAAGCCGGAGCATGTGATTTCATTAAAAAACCCTTTAATCTGGACGAGTTAGAGGCCAAACTCAATAGAATAATCAGGGAACGTGGATACAGGGCCTTGTTGAAACGACTTTCCGTAAGAGATGTCCTTACAGACCTATACAACAGACGCTTTCTCGACCAAAAACTCGAAGAGGAAGCTCAAAGGGCCACCCGCCAAAACTATCCTCTTTTTCTAATCATATTAGACCTGGACAATTTCAAGGAGCTTAATGACACCTTGGGGCATCAGGCAGGAGACGAGGTGCTCCAGCGACTGGCTGGTGTGCTGAGTAATTCCATCAGACGTAATGTTGATATTCCGTTTCGCTATGGAGGAGATGAATTCGCCGTAATGGTTCCCCAAGCTGGCACAGAGCAGGTAAAACAGATAGCAGAACGTATACGGTGCAATTACCTGAACAAGGATATAGGCAAGACTTCCCTTAGCTTGGGTATCTCCCGCTTCAGGAGAACAAACAGGGGATTGCGCGAAGACATTAACGATTTTATATACAAAGCTGATGTCTCAATGTATATCGCAAAAAAAGCAGGGGGTAATAAAGTAATATTTCACGAAGAAATAAAAAAGGAATAAATATCGCCTCTAATTAATAAAAACCCTCTCGTAATCCTTAAAGGTCTCGATTGTCCGCCCGGCACCCTGGACCACGGTTGTCAGCGGATCACTTGTAAGGTTAAACGTAAGGCCGTTCCTCAAACCCAAGAACTGAATAATGCCTCTCAGCAAAGCCCCACCCCCTGTCAATGTTATACCGTTGGCTTCTATCGAGGCCCTGGTGTCCGGAGACAAAGCCCTAAACACATCCTCCACCATTTTGGAAATAGCATCCAGCGGCTTCTCCAGAACAGGCATCAGTTCCCGAGGGGTAATTACGGACGTTACCGGCACGCCTCGCAAAAAATGCTTTCCCCCTACATTGTATTCTTGATCCAGGCCATTTTCATCATCCCAGACCGCTCCTATCTCCCATTTAATTGTCTCTGCAGTGGTCGGACCCACCACCACACCATGTTCTTCGGTCAACCAACGGACGATGGCATCATCAAATTCATCCCCTGCCACACGTAAAGTCTCGCAGTGTAAATACGACCACTTAGCTATTACCGCCACCTCAGTTGTGCCACCACCTATATCCAGTACCATCTGCGGCTCTTTTTCATGAACAGGGAGCCCCGCGCCTATGGCAGCAGCCATGGTTTCTTCCAATAAAAATATTTTTTTGGCCCCGGCCTCTTGAGCTGCCTCAAGTACAGCCCGTTTTTCCACTTGAGTGATATTAGAAGGGACACAAATTACCACCCTTGGGGAGAAGACCCCCTTTCGTTCTTGCGCACGGTTCAAGAAAACCTTGATTAACTGACTTACTGCATTAAAATCCTCTATGATTCCGTCCTTCATGGGACGCATAGCCATAATACCCTCAGGGGTCCGGCCCAGATACTTTTTTGCGGCAAGCCCTACCTCAATTACCCAACCGTCACTTGAACACGCAATTACAGTAGGCTCATTTAGGACCACCCCCTCTCTCTGAGCATAAATAAGGGTATTGGCAGTGCCCAAATCCATAGCCAGGTCCTGTTTTATTATATTTTTAAGGTTCTTAAGCGCCACAGCATCTCCAAGGATTTTTTACAGTATAATCATTAATGACTCGATCAAGAGAAAAAACCAGGAGTTCGGCAAGACCTCCCGGCCACCCTGACAAGTCTGTATTTCCGGTAAGTAACCACACCAATGTGCCTGCTTCAATTGGCTGAAAGAGCCCTATCAGCACCGGACCTCTGTCGAAGGGCTCACCAGGCCATAAAAAATAAGACTTGTGCTTATCCGCTCCATAGCGACTAAGCATCAAGTGCTTTCTGTATCTCAAAAGCCAACCGACAAGGCCTTTTTCCACATTAAAACACTGACCTTCCAGGTTAATCTCTTGAGGTAGTCCAATGGTAGCCTTTATCATAAAAACATCCTTGTCTCTTTCATGAAAGGCCACAAGACCGCTCTTAAGCCCTAACAATTCTTTCAGGCTTGCCAACAGATGCTCTATTTTTCCTGAAAGGCCATGGTACCATTTGTTCCAACGACGATAGAACTGGAGTTCACGGTGGCTTTTCCAGGAAAACCACAAATCAGAAGCTATTATTGCACAATCTTCTAAAATACGCTGTTTCTTTTCAGGAAAGGAATAACGATTCTTGCTGTCAACCATCAAGACCCCTGCACCGCGGAGTAAGGGAGTTGCGAGAAATGCCTTTATATCAACGTCTCTGCTATAAATACCAAGAGTCCTGGTATCTCTATCGAAATTGGTTACGTGCAGCCTCTTCCCCTCCCGCGCAACCCATCCTATCAGCCCTTGGCCAACCCCTATATTGCATTCAGGCACTATATAAGGGCTGAGGCTCTCCCATGCCACCAGATGGAGATCATCCCCCTGATGACTACGGATAAACATGGCAGCAGTAAAGGAATCAAAAACATTTGCAACCAACTGAACGAGATGTTTAAGAGAAGCAGGCATAAATAGCAGGACCATATGGTGAGGTAAGCACACCCAGCTCGGTGATTATGGCGGTTATAAGATGGTGAGGAGTAATATCAAAGACTGGATTGTGAACTCCCACACCCGGGGCAGCGATCTCCTTCCCTGCAAAAGTGGTAATTTCCAGGGACCCACGTTCTTCCAGAGGGATCTGATCTCCGGACGGGGTGACAGGGTCAATAGTTGAAACAGGGGCAGCCACATAAAAAGGGATATCATTAGCTCTGGCAAGTTCAGCTACAGAGTAAGTCCCGATCTTGTTGGCAACATCACCATTGGCTGCAATGCGATCGGCCCCAACCACCACAGCCTTGATCTGCCCTTTTTGCATCAAAAAACCTGCAGCTCCATCCACAATTAGAGTAACCGCTATCCCGTCCTTGATAAGCTCCCAGGCGGTAAGCCTAGCACCCTGGAGCCAAGGACGGGTCTCATCGGCAATGACATTAATCTCCTTGCCCATAGAAAGGGCCGCCCTGATAACTCCAAGGGCCGTTCCATATCCACCGGTAGCAAGGCCGCCTGCATTACAGTGAGTGAGCACGCCGCCCGTTTCCGGTAAAAGGGCCTGACCATGAAATCCTATGGCCAGGTTGGCCCTTACGTCTTCTGTCCAAATAGAAATGGCCTCCTTTTCTAAAATGGCTGTGAGATCGCCTGTGCTCAGCTCATAATGCCTGCGCGCAAGCTTTTTTAGCCTCTCGACCGCCCACTTCAAGTTCACTGCAGTAGGCCTGGCCTGGAGCATGAAAGCCGCTTCCTCCAGCCATTTTTCTACAAAGAGATCCCTGTCTTTATCCTTGAGTCCATAAGCGGCCAAGACCATGCCGAAAGCGGCAGTGATCCCTATGGCAGGCGCTCCCCTCACCACCATATCCCTTATAGCCTGAGCAACATCTCTTGCAGATCTATACGCAAGCCAGGTCTCCTCATAAGGTAATAACCTCTGGTCTAACAAATAAAGAACGTGTTTTTCCCAACGGAGCGGTACTACAGACGTATTACCTTCGCTATGAAGCAGGCTCAATGGTATGTCGTTGTTTTCAGCAGCAATGTCTTTCATAAGCCCAGGGCCTTTCGCAGCAGCTCGTTTACCTTTTTGGGATTGGCCTGTCCCTTTGTCTCCTTCATAACCTGTCCAACTAAAAAACCCAGGATCTTGGTCTTTCCAGCCTTGCACTTTTCCACCTCTTCTGGATGGGCCTCCACTACCTGCTCAACCACAGCGCTGAGGGTGGATTCGTCACTCACCTGGGCAACCCCTTGTTCTTCCACAATTTCTTTAGGACTCTTTTTTGAATCATATGCCTGTTCAAGGATATCTTTTGCCATCTTGCCGCTAATAGTGCCATCATCTATCAGCTTGAGCAATTCCGCAAGGCCGGCGGGAGGTATCGGGCAGGCATCAATTTCCCGATCCTGCTGTTTTAGAAGACGGAACAGTTCTACCATTACCCAGTTGCTGACAATCTTTGGACTGGGAAACAGGGCTACGCATTCCTCAAAATAATCAGCTAAGGACCTTGAGGTTGTGAGGATTCCTGCGTCATAGCCTGTAAGACCGTATTGTTCCTCAAAGCGAGCGCACTTTGCATCAGGCAGTTCAGGCAGTTCCGCCTTCACACTGTCCATCCAGGCATTATCAATCTTGACCGGAACCAAATCAGGGTCAGGAAAATATCGATAATCATGGGCCTCTTCTTTACCCCTCATTGGAACTGTTACACCCTTGACCGCATCCCAAAGACGGGTCTCCTGAACTATCTCATGGCCATCAAGTAAAAGAGCTGTCTGACGCCTTATCTCAAACTCCAATGCCTTCTGCACGTTACGAAAAGAATTCATGTTCTTGAGTTCCGCCCTTACGCCGAAGTCTTCCCGCCCCATAGGTCTCAAGGAGATATTGGCATCACAGCGCAGACTGCCCTCTTCCATATTGCCGTCGCTGATCTCCAAATAACGGACCTGCTGTCTAACTTTCTTAAGATATGAGGCAGCCTCTTCAGGACTTCGAATATCAGGCTCGCTCACAATCTCAATCAAAGGCACACCTGCCCGATTAAGGTCCACATAGCTAACCGGCCTGTTTTCATCATGTATCAATTTGCCCGCGTCCTCTTCCAAATGGATGCGGGTAATACCGATCCTCTTGGCCTGTCCGTTTATAGCGATTTCAACCCAACCGCGTTCAGCCAGGGGAAGATCATATTGAGAAATCTGATAGCCCTTGGGAAGATCAGGATAAAAATAGTGCTTTCTGGCAAAAACGCTGAAAGGGGCTATTTCGCAATGTGTAGTCAGTGCCATTTTCATGGCAAATTCCACAACTTTCCTGTTAAGCACAGGTAGAACCCCGGGCATTCCCACACATACCGGACATGAATGCGTATTGGGTGGCGCACCAAATGTAGTTGAACAGGAGCAAAAAATCTTCGTTTCAGTCTGCAACTGGACATGAACCTCAAGACCTATTACTGCCTCATATTCCATAAACCAGACTCCTTCACAACGAATACTTCTTCACCTCGAAGCCGCATTAGCCTAACACGCCATGCCATCTCAATCAACAGGAACACAGCCTCTTGAAAAATTGCGACCTGTGCGGTTACACGTCAGATTGTGCAACACACGAAAATCTGTAAAATCTGCGTAATCTGTGGATTAAAAAAGCAGCTGCATCATTATTTGACACAGCTGCTTTTATACTTTCAGATATAGCTTGTGGATACTAAGCTTTCTTGCGCTTTTCCTTAGTCTTTGTTTTGGCTGCCTCTTTTGGCTCAATACCTTCTTCTTCCAAAAACTTAAGAATTGGATTAGGCCGACGCACAGTCTTTTTAGGCAAATCTATGTGCTTTCTGAGTTCGCTGACAATCTTTGATACCTGAAACCTGCTGATACCAAGCTTGTCGGCTATCTCGGAAGCCGTCATTTCGGCATAATGCTTATGCACATATCGTACATCATCTACATTATAGGGCCTGCTTCTCTTTCTTCCAGTCATAATAAACTCCTTTCTAGTTTTTTGAAATATCAATGTATATTTATTATATAGTAATTTCAACTTCTCCGCCAATTACATCAAAGGGAATTGTGAATTTAGAGATTGCAGCATTTTTTTTCTTAATTTAGACGCAGATAAGCCAATTAATAAATTCGACAATACAAGTACAAAAAGAATTATAACTTGTCAATAGCTATAAAATTGTAAAAACTAAAGATAAATCCTGAGATAGGACAGTAGAAATACCCAAGAACCATAGAGCTGGTCGCTGGGAAAATGCTAAAAAACAAAAAAGCTATTAGGCAGGAAATTAAAAATCGCGATTCATTACAAATTCATCGTATTTAAACAACTCCTCTAACGATTATCCAGACATGAAATGCACTAAATTTGTAGTGTGGGGAAAGAATTCAAGGTCGAATAAGATGTGAGATCGAAATAGATAGGAGTAATGCACTGCAAGCTTAACACAGTCTGCCGGTGTACCACTCAGAACCAATCCGAAAAATGAACCATTGCGATTTACAGATCGAACTCTGAGTGAATCTACCAGGGTAATTGCATGACCCAC
>CAZPBZ010000006.1:0-18142 GCA_964584765.1 uncultured Thermodesulfobacteriaceae bacterium | reverse complement strand
TTTCATTTCTAATTCCTTAAATTCCTCTATTAAAGCAGAATGCCAAAACAGGAAAAGGAAATCAAGGTAAAATGAATCCATATAATGACGGTTTAATAAATAGGTCATTCTTGCACCTTGTTGTTCAGTTCAAATTCTGGTACAAAAAAATTATGATTCTTGTATTATATTATTTGCAAAGCTATATTCTTTATACCTTTTTATTTCCCAAAGACATAAATGGAAGAATCTGACAGTTTCAAGCCCGTGCAGGATTCGGCATCTGATATAGAGATCAGCTTGGGCTATCATTTTGTCCGTCCTGAACTTCTGGAACAGGCCCTTACTCATCGTTCATATGCTGTAGAGCATGGGATGGACGCCATGGATAATGAACGTCTTGAATTTCTTGGTGATGCTGTCCTGGAGCTTGTAGTCAGCCATCTTCTCTTTACCCGCCATGGGGAGAGGTGCAGAGAAGGTGAGCTAACTCGTATGAGATCGTTTTTGGTGAACGAGAGTCAGCTTGCCATACAGGCTTTAAGACTCGGGCTGGGGAAACACTTACGACTGGGCAAAGGTGAAGACATGAGCGGAGGACGCGAGAAGCCGTCCATCTTGTCTGATGCATTTGAGGCAGTAGTGGGGGCTATCTACCTCGACAGTAGAATAGAAGAAGTCTTTTCTTCTATTGAAAGGTGCTTTGGTGATTTGCTCGATCAGGTAGTGGATATAGGACTCGGCCAGGATTACAAGAGCAAACTTCAAGAATTGATTCAGGGTCGTTTTCATAGTGTACCTGTGTATGAGGTCGAAAAAGTTAGTGGACCTGATCATCAGCGGATATTTCAGGTAATAATTAACTTTAACGGTCAGGTGTTACAAAGAGGCAGTGGACGGAGTAAAAAGGAGGCTGAACAGGATGCTGCACGGAAGGTATTGTGTATTTTAGATACTTGAGATTTTAGATGGATACAGACTCACACCAATCTGGGAAACAGACAGGCTTTCGTTCAGGTTTTGTTGCAATAGTCGGGGCGCCAAATGTAGGGAAATCAACCCTCCTTAATCAACTTCTCGGTGAAAAGGTGGCAATTACCACTCCCAAGCCCCAGACAACTCGACGTCAAGTAAAAGGCATACTTACCGGAGATAAATTCCAGATTGTATTTGTGGATACACCTGGGATTCACGAATCCGAGAGGCCTCTTAATAAGATATTAGTACATTGGGCCACTAAGGCACTTGCAGATGTGGATACGGTAGTGTTTGTGGTTGACGTAACTCGCAGACGTAGAGGTCAGGAGTTTGCCATTTTGGATCTTTTAAGAAAAGTAGGGCAGCCTGTAGTGTTAGTCCTCAATAAGATCGACAGAGTGGCAAAAGAGACCTTGCTGCCCATAATTGATGAGTTGAAGGATGCATATCCCTTTGAAGCAATCGTGCCTATATCCGCCAAGTACGAAAGCGGTGCTTATTATGTACTGGACGAGATATTAAGGTTGCTTTCCGAAGGGCCTCAATTTTTCAACGGGGCGGTTATTACTGACCAGTCCAGAGAGGATCTTGTAGCGGAATTTATTCGGGAGAAAATTTTCTTGCTTGCAGAACAGGAGATACCTTATTCAACAGCAGTACGTGTTGAAAATATTGAGGATAATCAGGAACAGCAGATCACAAAGATCTCAGCTACTGTTTTTGTAGAAAAGCCTTCTCAGAAAGGAATAATTATCGGTAAGGATGGTCGTTTTATTAAAAAAATAGGGATTCTTGCCAGAGAGGAGCTTGAATCGCTCTGGGGTAAAAAGGTGTATATGGATATTAGGGTAAAGGTCCTTAAGGACTGGTCCAGGGATGAGAGTGCACTTCGTCGCCTGGGCATTACTACTTGAACAGCAACTCTGTCATACTTTTCCAGAGTGACTTTTTTGTCACTCTCTTACTTGTTTTTTTCGGACTTTCTGGTCTCACTTGATTAATGGCTGATCACTTACCATTTTAAAACTCATTGAAATTACAGTTAAAAATCTTGTTATCATGTTAGGCATTATTTTTGCTTATACTGATACTATATTTTTTGACATGTTATTAAAAATGCTTGAGTTCATTTATTGTCCCATTTTTATTAAGGAAAAATAATAGTGACTAATCTTCAACATACACTGAAAAAGCCTGTAAAGGCATTTGGTATAGGCTTGCACTCTGGGAAAAAGATCTCTTTAAAAATAAACCCCTCTCCGGCCAACACTGGAATTTGTTTTGTTCGTAGTGACTTGAGCCCTGAACAGGTTATTCCAGCCCGGACAGAGTATGTAGTGGACACCAGTTTTGCTACTACCATAGGTACTGAAAGAGGGTCTGTTTCAACCATTGAGCATCTAATGGCAGCTCTGTCGGGAGCAGGTGTAAACAATGCCTTGATTGAGGTTGATGGTCCGGAAGTCCCGGCAATGGATGGGAGCGCCGCCCCTTTTCTTACTCTTCTGCAAAAGGCAGGCCTGAAGTCCCAATATAAGTCCATACGATATATTAAGATTCTGGAACCAATAATGGTGACAATGGGTGATAAGCTTCTGAGTATTGAGCCTTGCAAGAATTTTATTGTATCTTTTGAAATAGAGTTTGAGCATCCTCTTATTGCCAAACAGCGTTTTGTTGACAAGATCACGCCGCAAACATTTGCGTGCCAAATCAGCAAGGCGAGGACTTTTGGTTTTCTCAGTGAAGTGGAGTTGCTGAGAGAAAATGGCTTTGCCCTGGGTGGGTCCCTTGACAACGCTGTGGTTGTGGGCGATACATCAATATACAATAGTAGCGGCCTGCGGTTTTCTGATGAATTTGTCCGCCACAAGGTTTTAGACTTGATCGGAGACCTTTATCTTTTAGGCGCACCTATTTTAGGAAAGGTAAAAGCTGTAAAGAGCGGACATACCCTGCATCATGTGTTGACCCAGGAATTATTAAATCGTCCCTATGCCTGGGAGTATGTGGAAAACGATAGAACCTGGGAAATCCCATCCTGGGTTGGTCACAAAGATGATGTGATTTCCGCAGCCATACCTGCCTGACATCTGCGTCTTTCATAACACACGATTACGATTCATGGTTTGTGGTATTTTGTTCGTAGTTCGTAGTTTATTTATTCAATCTTCAATTTTTTCAGTGGTCACCTTTTCTCTTAAAGCCTTAACCTTTCCTCGCTTGGTCTTTCGATCTAAGCGTTTTTTATGAGAGCTTCGTGTCGGTTTAGTAGGCCTTCGCTTTTTATGAATTACCACCACACTTTTTATAAACTTCTGGAGCCGGATTAACGCCTCTTCCCTGTTGCTTTCCCGGCTACGATACTGCTGCGCCTTAATAACAATCACTCCCTCTTTTGTAAGGCGTTGGTCATGCAACATTAAGAGCCTCTCTTTATAAAAATCAGGAAGTGATGAAGCCCTGATGTCAAAGCGCAAGTGTACCGCGGTGGAGACCTTGTTTACGTTCTGGCCTCCCGCCCCCTGAGCACGAATAGCACTAATTTCGATTTCATTAGCAGGGATAGATACTTGGTTAGATATTTTTAACATTTTTTCAGCGGAATTATATATTATTATCCATATATTGCTACAATCCAACCTGTTCTTTGGCTCTCGTTTTTCTTTCTCGCGACTTGCCGTAGAGTAAGTTTTGAGGTTTGATAAACCGTTTAGGCACTTTAAACTTTAAGCACTTGAATCAAGATTTGCAGTAATCAGATATGGATTCTTTTGAGAATATTACGGATTTTATTGACTCTGAATTGCGGTTTCAAGATGAGTCCGGGTTGCTTAGATCTCTTTTCCCCATGGAACGGTCACAAAAAGGGATGATAAAGACGAATGGGAAGCCACTTGTTGATTTTTCCTCCAATGATTATTTAGGCATGGCTGATCACCCCGCCCTTATTGAGGGAGCAAAAAAGGCCATGGAGAAATGGGGTACAGGGGCCCGGGCCTCCAGGCTCATGAGCGGGGACCTGGAAATCCACCACAGGCTTGAGTCGGCGATTGCTGCCCTGGAGGGAAAAGAAGCAGGCCTCCTTTTCGGAAGCGGTTATTTGGCAAATACAGGAATAATCCCGGCCCTTTGCGGAAGGAACGATGTGATCTATTCGGATCGCCTGAACCATGCAAGCATAGTGGATGGAATCCTTTTGTCCAGGGCACGATTTTACAGGTTCAGGCACAATGATCTGAATCACCTTGAGGACCTGCTCAAAAACCACAGGTCGAGATATCGCAAGGCCCTGATTGTGGTTGAAAGCGTTTACAGCATGGATGGAGATCAGGTTCCTGTATCAGAGCTCTTGGAACTAAGGGGGCGTTATGGGGCCATGCTGATGATAGATGAGGCCCATGCAATAGGGGTATTTGGTACAAAAGGGGAGGGGATCATAAGCCAAACCGGGGCAGACGCAGTGGATGTAATCCTGGGCACATTCGGAAAGGCCCTGGGTGGTTATGGTGCCTTTGTAGCTGTCTCGAACCGGATGAAGCAGTTTCTTTTAAATCGGGCCAGGACCTTTATTTTCTCTACCGCCCTTCCACCGGCGGTTATAGGTGCAAACCTTGCGGCTGTGAAGCTTCTTGAGGAGGAGCCGGAGCGCAGAAGCCGGGTCTGCGAGCTGGCATCAGAGCTGAGACAGGCTTTAAAGGAAGATCTGGGTCTTAATACCCCCAGCGAGTCACAGATCGTTCCAGTGATGGTTGGTGACAGCCAAAGTGCGCTCAGTCTGGCGGAAAGCCTTCGGGATGCGGGCTTTTTTGTAAAAGCGATTCGGCCCCCGACTGTCCCTGAGGGCACGGCAAGGATTCGTCTATCCGTAACTGCAAATCATAGTTCAAAAGATGTGCGTCAACTTCTGGAGGCCATGTCCAATGGACTTTGAGCTCATCCGCCGGGGCCATGAAAGATCTTTAGTCCTGATACCAGGCTGGGGTTTCTGTTCTGATATTTTTTCTTCGCTCAATCTGTCCTATAACTATATCCTGCCCAAAGGGCCTGTGTATCGTGATATATCAATCGAGCTCTATGATTTTTTGCTCAGTAAGGATATAGTAAAGGTGAGTATTCTTGGCTGGTCCCTGGGAGCATATGTTGCCCTTGATTTCCATGCCGGATATCCAGATATGATCGAGGCTGTGTATGTTATCTCCTTGCGAAGGGCCTTTGACCATGAGGAAATTTTATCACAACTTAAGGCCCTGGAAGCGGACCGTGTTGTGGCTCTGAGGCAATTTTACCGCCGGTGTTTTTTGGGACAGAGTGCTGATTACCAGTGGTTTTCCAGTGCCTTAGAGGAATCCAGCATCAGACGGTGGGATATGCCTGGACTCAGGAAGGGATTGATATACTTAAAAGGGAAGACAGAGGATTTCTCTAAATGCGCAGGCACTCAATTGCGTGTCTTCCATGGAGAAAAAGATGTAATTGCACCCTTAGATGAAGTTCCTGAGCCTCCTCTGGGAGTTGCCATAGATGTAATTCCAGGTACAGGGCATTTGCCCTTCTTGTCATCTGAATTCGAGAGGAGATTCTGTGTGCCTTAAGGCGCGGTTGACACAGTCCTTCTCAAGGGCTGCTCCGACCTATGATACCTATGCAGATGTCCAGTCTGAAACGGCTACCTGTCTTATGGCCCGGCTCAAAGACAGAGAATATCATGAGATACTTGAGGTTGGCTGCGGTACAGGGTTCTATACTTTGATGCTGGCACAGAAATTCGTAAATTCCCATATACTGGCAGTTGACTTCTCGCCGGTCATGGTTGCCGAGGCAAGAATAAAACTTGCCCGATATTCCAGGGTGCGTCTTGAAAGGGCCGACGGTGAGTACCTCCCTGCTTTTATTTCCGGTCCTTTTGATCTCATTACTGCAAGCGGTGCCCTTCACTGGTTTGAGGATTTGGAAAGGACAATACAACAATACTGCCGCATACTTTCTCCTTCCGGTTCTCTCTTTTTTGCGCTCTTTGGTCCAGACACACTCTTTGAGTTAAACAAGACGCTCAGGCATGTCTTTGACAACAGGGTCTGTCTTCCGGTTAATTCTTTCCCAAAGGAGACCACATTGCAGGATTTCCTTTCAAGAGCATTTAATGAATGGGACGTAAAAGAACTCAGTCTCTCCCGTACCTATCCGGATCTGCTGTCACTCCTCAGGAGTCTGAAAAGTACAGGTGTGGCGCCCAGGATGGCAACAGAACCTTGTGTGCGTACCCGCGTCGGCATGTTGGAGATAGAGCGCAGTTATAAAAAACATTTTGGTTCGATAAGGGCTAGCTATCAGGTATTTATATGTGAGGGGTCCAAATCACCAAATCACCAAATCGCCAAATCTTCAAATCTTCAATGATTCTATTTGTAGCCGGGACAGATACAGGTGTGGGCAAGACCTTTATCACTGCCCTTTTGGCAAAGACCTTGGTCGATCAGGGAATAGATGCCAAGGTGCAAAAATGGGTCAGCACCGGTAACAGCAACCTCTCTGAAGACTGTGTCTTTATCTATGAACTGCTTGGAAACAAATCAGATGAAACCATCCATGGATTATCAGATACAACTGCTTCCGGTTCTGATACGGCCCCGTATTGTCTGCCGCTTCCCGCGTCTCCGCATCTTGCAGCAGAACAGGCGGGAGTGACCATTGAGACCGAAGTTATCCGGGAAGCCTTTTTTCGCCTCGAATCATCTTGCGAAATCCTTATTGTGGAAGGAGTCGGCGGAGTCCTTGTGCCCTTGAGCATGGATTTGCTTCTGGCAGATCTGGTGGCAGACTTGAAACTCCCGGTTCTTGTAGTGGCGCGAAGCGGCCTTGGCACCTTAAATCATACACTCCTGACATTGGAAGCCTTGCGACACCGGAATATTAAATGTGTGGGCGTTTTACTTAACAGCCAGGGAGGCGAAGATTCTTCTATTGTGAGAGATAACCAGAGGACAATTGCTGAGATGGGACAGGTAGAGGTTTTTGGCGTCTTGCCCAGGGTAAAAAGTCCGCTTGATGCCATTTCGTCCATAGCACCCATGGCTGATCGTATCGTGAATGTGCTAAAAGACCTGGAATATAGTACAGGCCTGCCTTGTTCAAAAACATCCTTGAGACTTACTTGACTCATGAGCATCCTTTGTGCTACATCTATGACATTATGAAAGCAATGCTTGTTCGTAGCAAAATATTTTGGCATACACGCCGCACACTGCCTCCTTTTTTACAAAAAGGAGGCTTTTTTTTGGCATGAATCGCTTTACTGCCCGACACATATTAGGAATATCCACCCTCTCACCGGACGAAATCACTTTCATTCTGAATACTGCCGAGTCTCTCAAAGATATCCTTGAAAGACCCATTAAGAAGGTACCACCACTCCGCGGCAAAACCGTAGTTCATCTTTTCTTTGAACCGAGCACCCGGACTCGCCTCTCATTCGAGCTGGCAGCCAAACGATTGAGCGCAGACACGGTGTCAATTTCAGCAAAGGCCAGCAGTGTTGTAAAAGGAGAAACCCTCATTGATACTGTACGAAACATCGAGGCAATGAAGCCTGATATCATAGTCATGCGTCACCCCCATTCAGGGACTCCTCACCTGCTCACAAAATACGTAAACTCAGCTGTCATCAATGCTGGAGACGGAACAAACGAGCATCCCTCCCAGGCACTGTTGGACATCTTTACCGTAAGAGAACACCTGGGGCATATTGATAATTTAAAAGTTGCCATACTGGGAGATATCCTTCACAGCAGAGTAGCTCACTCAGACATACAGGCCTTTACAAAGATGGGCGCCGAGGTGGTTGTGTCTGGGCCTGCCACCATGCTTCCTTCACGTCAATCAGAAGTCTTCGGGGCAAAAGTGGTCCTGAAGATGGAAGAGGCCTTAGAGGATGCGGATGTAATAATAGTCCTCAGGATTCAAAAGGAACGTCAGGGACAGAGCCTTATTCCTTCTGTAAGGGAGTATTCAATGTTCTTTGGCCTCAGCCCTGACAAGGTCAAGCTAGCCAAATCAGGGGCCTTGATCATGCACCCCGGACCTATCAATCGTGGAGTAGAGATGGCACCTGAGGTGGCAGATGGGCCATACTCCGTAATTCTGGATCAGGTGACAAATGGAGTGGCGATAAGAATGGCCCTGTTATTTCTACTTCTCACAAAGGCTTCCTGATAACCACTATACAATGAAATTATTGCTATTTACAAATGCACGAATAATAGATCCATCCCAAAACATGGATTTCACCGGTGACCTTCTGGTAAAAGATGGAATCATAGCGGTTGTTGGGGAATCCATTGACGTTCCGCAAGATGCCAGGGTCCTTGACCTGAAGGGGAAATGGATTGTGCCGGGGTTGTTAGATATGCATGTGCATCTGCGGGAGCCCGGGGAGGAATATAAGGAGACTATTGAATCCGGCACGGCTGCCGCTATTGCCGGTGGTTTTACAGCAGTGGCATGCATGCCCAATACCCAACCGGCCAATGACTCTGCAGGCATCACCAGATTTATACTGGGAAAGGCCCAAAGTTCCGCCAGGGCAAGGGTCTATCCGATCGCAGCCATCACATTGGGGCAAAAAGGGGAGCAGTTGACAGAATTCGGAGACCTTCTCAATGCCGGTGCAATAGCCTTCTCAGATGATGGCCTGCCTGTAAAAAATGCGGCAGTGATGCGCCAGGCCCTTGAATATGCTCGGAACTTTGATGCACTTATCATATCCCACTCCGAAGAGCTTGACCTTTCCAGGGGAGGTGTGATGAATGAGGGCCGGGTATCTACTATTCTTGGTCTTAAGGGGATTCCTGCAGCTGCTGAAGAAATTGCCGTATTCAGGGATGTGGCCCTGGCTGAGTTGACCGGGGGCCGTCTCCATATTGCCCACGTGAGCACAAAAGGTTCGGTTGAAATCGTCCGCCAGGCCAAGAGCAGGGGTGTACGGGTCACTGCAGAGACTGCTCCACATTACTTCAGTCTCACAGAAGAAGCGGTATTGGGTTACAACACCTTTGCCAAGATGTATCCGCCCCTCCGTACCGAGGAGGACCGCCTGGCAGTTATCGAGGGCCTAAAAGAGGGCACTATAGATGCTATTGCCACTGACCACGCCCCCCACAGCGTACTTGAGAAGGAGTGCGAGTTTCAAATGGCTGCAAACGGGATCATAGGCCTTGAAACCGCCATTCCTCTCTCGCTGAACCTCGTAAGAGATGGCTATATTTCAGCGTCTCAAATGATCAAATGTATGTCCATTTCTCCCTCCAAGATTCTGGGTGTGCCGGAAGGAGGCCTGAAGGATGGAAATTCTGCAGATATATGTATCATAGATCCGAAGGCAGTTTTTACCTTAACCCGCGAATCTCTTCACTCCTTGAGTTACAACAGCCCATTTATAGGAAAAGACCTCCAAGGTAAAGCCATTCTCACTCTTGTTGACGGCCGCCAGGTATTCGATCCTACAGGACTGCTCTCTTGAATCCAGCCTGATCATATTCAACATCTTTCTCAATTCTGTCGATAAGGACGGCGAAGGGCAATTGTTCACCCCTATCCACAGCAGGCGGCCAAGGTGTGTGAATGGTCACGCTGGAGGTGTTTATATGAGCTTAGAGCATCCTGAAGATCTTTTCATAGAGGTAACGAATAGCCCAAGTACTGCCAGACCCAAAATTCTGATAGTTGATGACGACCAAAGTCTCAGGGAATTTCTGGAGATACTCCTTGCCAAGGAAGGCTACGGTGTATGCTCCGCGCCCAGTGGGGAAAAGGCCCTTGGACTCATGGATAGGGGAAATGTATCTCTGGTCATAAGTGACGTGAGGATGCCTGGCATAGATGGGATGACTTTACTGAAAGAAATCAAGGCCAAGCACGCAGATGTCCCTGTAATACTGATTACTGCCTTTGCCTCCCTGGACACCGCAATGGCGGCAATGAAAGAGGGGGCCTGGGACTATCTTACCAAGCCCTTTCGGATAGAAGAAATCAGGGAGGTTGTGAAAAAGGCCCTTGAAACAAGACCAAAGGCCCAGTCCTTGATCAGAGATACTACTGACAAGATCTATAAGCTTGACAATATGTTGACCAAAAGCCCGGTCATGCTCAAAATATTCCAGCTAATACCCAGGATAGCATCCAGTCCTTCCAGTGTGATCATATCCGGTGAAAGTGGTACAGGGAAAGAGCTTGCTGCACGAGCCATTCATAGCCTTGGAGTCCGCAAGGACAAGCCCTTTATAGTTATTAACTGCGGAGGCATCCCGGAAAACCTCCTTGAAAGCGAGCTGTTTGGCCACAAAAGAGGGGCCTTTACCGGTGCTGATCGTGAAAAACAAGGTCTCTTTGCCATAGCCAGTCAAGGCACTATCTTTCTTGATGAAATCGGAGAACTGCCTATGACCCTCCAGGTCAAACTGTTGAGGGTGGTGCAACAGAAGACCTTTACATCTCTTGGCGACACCAAAGAGATGGAGGTAGACGTGAGGATATTGGCAGCCACTAACCGTGACCTGGAAAAAGAAGTAATGGCCGGGCGATTCAGGGAAGACCTGTATTACAGACTGAACGTAATCCAAATTCGTATGCCACCATTAAGAGAACGTCCTGAAGACATTCCTCTCTTGGTTCAGTACTTCCTGGACAAGTATTCCAAAGAACAAAATAAAGCCATACAGGGCATATCCAGCTTTGCCTTGGATGCATTACAGAAATACTCGTTCCCGGGAAACGTGAGAGAACTGGAAAATATCATCGAAAGGAGTGTGGCCCTTGCCACCTCAAATCTTCTGCTCCCTGAAAGCCTGTCTCTGGCTGAGTTCAAGCAGCAAAAAACCGCCGAATCCAGCCCCTTTTCTTACGAACCGTGCCTGGGGCCTGAAGGTTTAGACCTTGAGCAGTTCCTCAGCCATATAGAAAAAACTCTTTTAAAAAAGGCGCTCGAGAAGACAAACGGGGTAAAGACCGAAGCTGCCAGCATCCTTGGCCTTAACTTCAGGTCCTTTAGATATCGTCTATCAAAGTATGCCCTCTGAGAACTCAAATGGCCGCCTGTTTTACTGTATAACTGCAGGCCGACTGGCTATCCTGGTTCTGCTGCTCTGCAGCACCTACTTCCTATCCAGATATTTTGCCGATGCTTTTGGCAAAGTGACCCAGTTGTCCCTGATCCTGGGAGGGGCATTTTTTCTCACTGCTGTTTATATTATATGGTACAAAAAGAGGGGGCTGAATAAATGGCTCCTCTATATCCAGACACTATTTGACGTCATACTGGTGAATCTTGCCGTATTTTGGACCGGTGGGCCTGAAAGCCCGCTTTTATTCCTATATCCAGTCGCCATTCTCACAGCATGTATTCTTGGTAGTCAAAAGGAAGGCGCTGCATCAACCTTCCTGTGTATCGTCAGCTACGCTGTCCTTTTCTGGCTCTGTGAAATACCGGAGGACAGGTTTAATGATGCTTTATACACATTCTTTATCACCATAGCGTCCTTTAACATCATTGCATCTTTAGGAATTATCCTTGCAAAACGCCTTTATTCCACAGAAAAAAAGCTGTCAGATATCAAGGTGGATCTGCGCCGTATGGAGGAAATCCATCGCCATCTTGCAGACAGCATCCAGTCAGGTCTGATCACAGTAGATGAAAAAGGGAATATAACTTTCTTTAATCAAGCGGCTATTAAGATCCTCGGGCAGAAAATCATTAACGGATACGGGCAGCCCCTACAAGAATTCTGGCCAACCGGGACACAGCTACTGGAGAATTTCAGGAGCGGCAGAGAAAGTAAACGGCAGGAAGTGAGCCATACAAATCCCCACGGCTTACCCGGATTCCTCGGGACATCCACTTTTTTGTTAAAAGGCTACCAGGAACAACACCTTGGATACGGAATAATCTTTCAAGATATTACAGAGATAAAGGCAAGGGAAGAACGCCTTCAGCGCATGGACCGTCTTGCCGCCCTTGGTGAGATGGCCGCAGGACTTGCCCATGAGATAAGAAATCCCTTGGCATCCATGTCCGGGGCAGCCCAGTTTCTGGAAGAATCAGCACTGTTGCAGCCTGAAGAAAGAAGACTGCTACAGATCATTAGTAGAGAGAGCGACCGTCTGAATGATATTACAAAGTCTTTTCTTCTCTATGCCAAACCAGAGGAAAAAAAGATTCTAAATATATCTTTACTGGAAGAAATAGAGTCTGTCCTGTCTCTTGTAAAACAAAGAAAAAAACTCCCCGAAGCCGATGTCAAAATAGATGTCCCGGCCAATCTCCAATTCGAGGTAGACCCATCTCAATTCAAACAGGTCCTTCTGAACCTATTGCTGAATGCCTATCAGGCCCTGCCGCATGAAGACGGAAGAATATCAATCAAGGGAACGACAGAAGGGGGAGATCACCTGGTTCTTAAAATCTCAGACAACGGAACCGGCATAAGGCCTGAGGATCTTTCAAGGGTGTTCAATCCTTTCTTCTCTATCCGGCCGGATGGGACAGGATTAGGACTGGCAATAGTCCACAGGCTCATTCATGAATGGAATGGTGATATTACGGTAGATTCTGAACAGGGCAAGGGTTCTACCTTTATCCTGCATCTTCCTAAACGTATAAAGGGTGTTGAAAACTAAATGGATATGCAGGCCGGCAAGAAGCCGGCCTGCAGGTATAAGGTTTTTTTGTCTATTCCCTCCAGACCCACTCACTCTTGAGGTCTATCTTCCTCTCATCACTGAAGAATGCGACCTCATTTCCATCAAATTCACCAAAGGGCACATACCACAGCGTGGTATTCACATTGAGCTCATCTGCAGTGAGTTCCCTGGTCTTCTTGCCATCTTTCTCTACATCAGCATATGGGAACGGTATCTCAAAGGACTCCTTAAATTCACGCAGAGGTGGCAAACTGGTATCTCGGACTAAGCCACACTTCTCATAGGGTCCTCTTCCCATCTCTGCCCCTCTGCCAAAACGTCCGGGGTAAGGCATATAGACAACTTGCTTATTATAGACCTGTTTCCCATCCATTGTTTTCGCGGTCACATCCAGGACCAGCCGGTTGGGAGTAGGTCACCCATCGGGTATGGCGTGTCCACACTTATTGAAAAACTCCACATTGACTAAAGCCATTGGGATGATACCTTCGGCCTTGTTCTTACGCCAGAAGTATGAAGTTGAATCTATATCAACGCGCAGGGCCATCTTTCTCATGGTCTCATTCCTGTAAGCCTGCATGTCGTGGCCCAGACCGGACTTTCTCATGTGACATTCCTGGCAGCTCTCGTGCCCGCCTTCCGGGATATATGCAAAGAGGTAACTGCCATACAAGGTGGCACACTGGGAGGGTTCGTCCAGCTCAAAGTTGGGCCCCTGGCCGTGGCACTGACCACAGAATATCGATTCACCCAACTCAGGTGCCTTTGCCATTTTGGTAAAGGCAGGATGTTCGTGTTCGCCTTCCTGCGCGCCGTAGATCGTATCGGGCTGTGGATAGCCATCCTGCCATTTATGGATGATGGCCCTCGTGTTGTGGCAAACCGTACAACCAATATTCAGGCTTGCTATCTTTTCCTTAAGCTCCTCTGCCAGATCTTCATCATCTTCGGCGTATGCCTTTCTCCAGTCCCTGATGGTCTTGACTATCTCCCGAGCTACATCATCTGTTGCCTCTTCAAGCTGGGGCAGATGGCACTTGGCGCAGATCATGAGGTGACGGACTTCGATATCGGCATCTGTCTTGACACCGGAATAGGGGAACAACTTCAGGCCCTTGTCTATAGAAGTGAGTACTGTAGGAGCCGTCCGTGGAGTACCCAGGATGGAATAGGCGTGGAGGGAATTCTCCCACTGTTTGTAAATTTCTTCATGACACTCCTGACAAGAACTCGAATCATAGCGAGCAGCTAGTTCTGCGATGGTCTTGGCCTTGGGGACCTCCGCAGGCTTTGTGCCACAAAGTCCGTAAGAGGACCAGACACAGCTCACCAAAAACAAAAATGTTACAATCCTCAAAACTCCCATAAATACCTCCTTTCTGTTAATAACGGATTGGATAAATTGTCTGGATATTTGATAAATTGACCGATAGTTATGTTATAAGGAATTATTTATCAAATACCCAGGTATAAACTGTTTAGGTATTCCGTTTATCAATACATGGAGCCTAACCAATAGACAGAGACTATCATAACTTAAAAGAGACGTCAAAAAAAAGTATCAAGCCTGAGATTGCCGACCCAGGTCCTGGTAGCTAAGCAATATGGCTGAAAAATCAGTAAAAATACCCTCAAAAACAAGAAAATGCCTCTGGATTCTTGGTATTTTTTTTCTTTCAGTAGCGCTGCTGTTAGGCTCGCTTTATACATGTCTTCCATTGCTTATTAAAAAACTGGTGCCAATTGTTGCGGGATCCAAAGGATATTCGGTGAGGCTGAGCGAAGTCAGAACGAGTTATGGTTTTATAACTTTTGAAAAAATCCAAATCAGTCACAAAGAAATCAGGGGAGAGATCCAAAAAATATCCGTTGAATATTCCATCCGGCCCTTTTGCCTCATTGAGATCAAACTGGAGAAGCCTGACTTCAAAGTCACTCCAGGAGATTCAGCCGACTGGGACTTCAGGTTTAATAAAACCTTGGTGTGGTTGCTTGGAAAGGTCTCGATTGTAAATGGAGAGATAGAGCTAAAAACTACATCTCTTGTGACAAGCCTCAGTGCCCTTTCAATAGTCAGAAACGAACTTCTGTCTTCAGTGCAGAAACCAAATGACCTATCATCTGCTTCTACCCTGTCAAGCCGCATATCACTGGTGACTCCGGAAATCCAGGCTGAAGGTGACCTGAAAGGAATGTTGGACTGGAATTCCACACGATTTCATCTTATGTCAAAAGGGGAAATAATAGTTAATAAATCACAGGACAGAACAGCCTATGACCTCAAGACTTCCGGTAAGCTTTCCTGGCCCGGTGAAAACGGCAATCAATGGGAGGCAGTTGCCAGGATTTCGAGCACTAACTATGACTTTTCCAATCTTAAAGGCTCCCTCCTGTCCGGTCTTGGGGATATCATTGCTGACGTGTTTATCACACCTGATTCGTGGCAGGTATCTATAGGCCTTGACGTAAAGGATCTATCCTGGGCCAAAGATGAAAACCATGCCTTTGAAGGGATCTCCTCAAAGATCGAGCTCCTTGCAAATTATGATGGATCTCTCAAATGCGTATCCTGGAGGGGCAACATAGAATGGGATAAAGGGGCAGCACTTGTGTATCCATGGTTTCTGGATCTCTCTCAACTCGCCGGCCGTGTAGAAACGATGGGAACTCTGGACAAAAAGAAACTGCTTTTCAACAAAATCGCAGTCTCCGGACCGTTTGAACTTATGGCCAGAGAGGTCTCTTTTGATTACAGCCTTAATGACAATACTGCAAAGCTTTCTCAATGGAAAATGCCGAAAATTCAGTTCCTTAAGGCCAACGGCAGGTTAGAGATTCCATATGAAGTCTTCCTCCAGGAACCGTTCTCTGTGAATTACGGCTTTTTGAACGACCTGATGCCAAAGGGTACCTGGCTGGTTGAGGTAGAGCAAGGTGGCTTACGCACTGAAATAAAAACAGACCTCTTTTTTTCAGGACATGATGTCATCCAGGGAATGGTTCTCGATCTTGGCTATCCAATAAATACCGATATATGCCGGCCTGGCCTTATCAAGTGGGACAGGCTGACTTGGCCTCCACTGGCTTTAGAAAAGACAAAGATCCCCTTGACTATCTGCAAACGTAATCTTAGTTGCGGACCAATCAAAATTCCTATTGCACAAGGAGAGATTTCATTCAAAGAGATCTACTGGGATTGGCTGGCATCAAGCTTGAAGCTAAGGGAACTCAAGCTCATTGGTGTTGACCTGAAGTCATTCTGGCCGGATATACCCCTCCCGGTTGATATTGAGGCTGATTTCAATCAGGGTATATGGAGTGATCCAAGGCTCAACTTCAACGGAGAGTTATTGGTCAACACGGCCGGAGGCAAGATCGGGTTTCAGAATATCTGGGTAGAGCCTCTTGCCCCAATGCCCCGTTTTGGTGCTGATGTGGTCTTTCATGATCTGGATCTTGCGCAACTAAGTAGCGCCGCGCACTTCGGACGCATAACCGGAAAACTTACAGGACACATTCACAACCTCATCATGAGTGGTGGTCAGCCTGAGTCCTTTGAATTAGTGATGGAGAATGATCCTCGTGCCCCTGGTCCTAAAAGGATTAGCCTTGAAGCAGTTGAAAAGATCTCACTCCTGGGTGGAGGCGGATCGATCCCTTTTTTCGGACGAATGTTCAAGGAATTTCCCTACCGCCGGATAGGCATATCGTGTAGCTTAAAAAATGATATGTTCACACTCCACGGCTTGATAAAAAAAGACAGGCAGGAATACCTGGTAAAGCGGGGCTTTATCAGAGGAGTAAATGTCATAAACAGAAATCCCGATGGCAAAATCTCTTTCAAAGATATGCTGGATAGATTAAAAAGGATTGCCCGTACTGAACAAGAGTAATGATGTTTCGCTGGGTTCAGGGTTGCCTGAACCTTTGAACGCTTACAAGGGAGGTAAAAAAATGACTAAAATTAATCTGAAATTTGCTTTCATGTTGTCTGTAATAGTCTTTGCTGCCTGTGTAACTGTAAATATCTACTTTCCGGCTGCAGAGGTAAGACAGGCTGCAGAGGAAATTGCAAAGGATGTAAGGGGCCAGGAGTCAAGCCAAGATCCGGCAGACACAGGTGCTGGAGAGCCGCAGTCTTTTCTGAACCTGATAGGTACGGCTTATGCCCAGCAGGAGCTTGACATATCAAATGCTACAATCAGACAAATAAAGGAAAGGATGAAAGCGCGATATAGTCAGTTGGCGCCGTTTCTTAAACAGGGTGTTATAGGAGAGTCTGCAACGGGCCTTCTGGTAATAAGGGATACAGGTTCCATCAATCTGAAAGCCCGAGCAGACGTTAATCGCCAGGTCAGCGCTGAAAACTCAGACAGAACGGCCCTGTACAGTGCTGTCTCAACGGCCCTTAACATACCTGGTTCAGAGCTTGCGAGGGTCCAGGAGATCTTTGCAAAAGAATGGCAAAAGACAGCACCTGAAGGGACATGGATAGAGCCTGAAAGCGGGAAGTGGGAGCAGAGATAAGCCAGCATCAAGCCAGATGGATAGGAATTTCCTTCAAAAAGCATTCATCTGATAAGGAGGTCCCATGAGGAAGGTTCTTATAATTATCAGTACTGAGGACGGCGAAAGCATTTATAATGCGATGAGACTGGCAAATCTCGGCGTAGGAAAAGGTGATGAAATCAGTGTATTCATGCTCGGGAAAGGCGTCCTTTTTGAAAAGAGCGGAAGTAAAGATTTTGACGTGATGGGACAAATCAACCAGTTCGAAGGAGATTTTTATGTCTGAGGCGTCTGCGCAAAATCCCACGGTCTGGAGGGATCAAGCACTTGCCCAATCGGATGGATGGATGACCTCTACGAGCTGTCCATGGAGGCAGATAAAGTCTTAGCATTTTAAATGGAAATTCTCCTTCATACCTGCTGCGGGCCATGCACCCTGTACCCGGTCAAAGAGCTTCAAAAAGAGGGCAACAAGGCCCTTGTCTATTTCTACAATCCCAATATCCACCCCTTCAGGGAGTATGAACGCAGGGTCGAGGCCCTGGAAATAGCTGCGGAAAAGTTCAAATTCCCGGTGCTGTGGGATCAGTCCGGATACGGGCTTAGAGACTGGCTGAACAAAATAGGGACAAGACAGGACCCGGATGAGCGCTGTCCAGTGTGTTATCGCATTCGTCTGGAAGCTACTGCCCGAAAGACCGCGGAACTTGGCTTGCCTGCCTTCAGCACAACTCTCCTTTACAGCCGTTATCAGAGACATGAACTTATCCGTGACATTGGGAAAGAGCTTGCTTCTGCTTACGGCACAGAATTCTATTACCAGGACTTTCGTGATGGCTGGGTAGAGGGTATAGAGATATCAAGGGAACTTGGGATTTACAGGCAACCATATTGCGGGTGTTTTTACAGCGAGGAAGAGCGCTACAGTAAGAGGGCAAAGAGATTACAGAAAAGAATTCTCGCAAAGTCAACGGGAAAAAGT
>CAZPBZ010000005.1:0-18822 GCA_964584765.1 uncultured Thermodesulfobacteriaceae bacterium | reverse complement strand
TATTGGCATTGAGCAAGCGAATCCGGGAATAACCAAAAGTCATAAGTCATCCTGGTCTGAACCTTTGAACCCGTGAACGGTTACAACATATTAAAGCGTACTTTATTATTGACGACTTCGTAAAAAGTCCAATTTGCTCCTTATTTGTCATTCCTGCGAAAGCAGGAATCCAGTGATTCCAAGTTGTTATGAACTCCCGCTTTCGCGGGAGTGACTTGGTTTTTTACTTTTTACGCACTCCAAGCTGACGCATCGCCTTGGCCGCTGACCAGCCAGTAACAGTCTTAACTTATTGACAATATATTAACACAATGGTTTAGTGAAATTGGTCATTGGGGAAATAATGTAACCCTGGAACCTTTGAGCCTTGAACGGTTACCTTAAATATTTTATGAATAATATTAAAAAAATAGAAGAAGATAAGTCAATAACAAGATTCGGGGTCTCTATTCCTTTAGATCTGATTCGTGCGTTTGACGAATACATCAGAGAGCGGGAATACAACAACAGGTCAGAGGCCATTCGTGACCTCATAAGGGAAAAATTAATAGAACAGGAGTGGGAAAAAGAATTTGAAGGACAACAGGTGGTAGGCGTTATCGCCTATGTATTTGACCACCACAAGAGGGAGTTGGTAGATTCAATTATTGATATTCAACACAATTTCCCAGACCATGTTATAGTGTCACAGCATGTTCACCTAGATCATCACAACTGCCTGGAGGTAGTTATTGTCCGTGGGGAATCAGATGCCCTGCACAATCTGACCTACAAGTTAAAAGCCCTTAAAGGTGTGAAACACTGCCGGCTTACCATGACCACTACAGGGACCAGCCTGAGTTAATCACCATATTGACCTCTCCTCTACAGTAATACCAGTAACAAGTCAGGAGTCTGCGAAAATGCAGGAACAGATAGAATTATTTTCCGAAACCACTAAGTCGTGCGGCATTGCCGAAGAGCTCAAGAAGTCCTATCTCGATTATGCCATGAGCGTGATAATCGGAAGGGCCCTGCCCGACGTCCGGGATGGACTCAAGCCGGTGCACAGGCGCATCCTCTATGCCATGCAGGACCTGAGAAACGACTACAATAAACCATACAAGAAATCAGCCCGCATTGTAGGCGATGTAATAGGTAAGTACCATCCCCACGGAGATGCGGCAGTTTACGACACCATAGTTCGAATGGCCCAGGACTTTTCCATGGGCTATCCCCTTGTCGACGGCCAAGGGAATTTTGGATCGGTCGATGGAGATGCCCCTGCAGCCATGCGTTACACCGAAATCCGTCAGACAAAACTGGCCCATGAGCTCATGGCGGATATCGATAAGGAAACCGTAGATTTTGTCGCTAATTACGACAACTCCCTTGTAGAACCCTTGGTGCTTCCCTCCAAGGTACCGAATCTATTAATCAATGGTTCATCCGGTATAGCCGTGGGAATGGCCACCAACATTCCTCCTCACAATCTCGGTGAGGTAGTGGATGCGCTGATCGCCCTTATACGAAATCCGAACATGACCGTAACCGATATTATGGAATATATTCCAGGGCCGGACTTTCCAACTGCCGGCTTTATTTGTGGAAAAGGCGGCATCAAGTCAGCCTATGAGACAGGACGGGGAATCATCAAAATGCGGGCCAGGGCTATAGTGGAGCAACAAGCCAAAGGCAAGCGGGAACAAATAGTTATTAACCAGATTCCATACCAGGTCAACAAAGCAAAGCTGGTGGAAAAGATCGCCCAACTTACCCGTGATAAAAAGATTGAAGGGATCCATGCTGTGCGGGACGAATCCGACAGGGATGGAATGAGGATCGTAGTAGAGCTGAAGAAAGAGGGGATCGCCCAGGTAATCCTCAACCACCTCTATAAACACACGGCCATGGGGAGCTCTTTTGGGACAATCCTTCTCGCCATAGTCAATAACAGACCGGAACTCCTCGACCTCAAAGAGGTCCTGGCCCACTTCCTCCAGCACAGAAAAACCGTAATCATCAGGCGCACCACATATGATCTTAAGAAGGCCGAAGAGCGAGCCCATATACTCGAGGGCCTTAAGATCGCGCTTGACAACCTGGACGAGGTGGTGGCCCTGATTCGGGGATCGAGCACACCTGCGGAGGCCAAATCAGGGCTTATTGAGCATTTTGGACTCACGACCATTCAGGCCCAGGCAATTCTCGACATGAAACTTCAGCGCCTGACCGGCCTTGAGCGGAAAAAGATCCTGGAAGATTATCAGCAACTCCTGAACAATATCAAAAGCTATAAAGAAATCCTGGCAAGTGATGCCCTGGTCCTTGAAATTATTGAAAAAGAGCTCAGGCTCCTTAAGGACGAATACGCTATTCCCAGGCGCACTGAGTTAATAGGGGACCCTGAAGAGATCAGGATCGAAGATCTGATAGTTGAAGAGGACATGGTGGTAACACTATCGCACAGTGGCTATATCAAACGTAACCCTCTGAGCCTGTATCACAGCCAGAGACGCGGCGGAAAGGGTATCACCGGGCTATCCCAAAAGCAGGAAGATTTTGTTGTGGATCTATTTGTGGCCTCCACTCATGATTATTTCCTCTACTTCAGCAATCTGGGAAGGCTTTACTGGCTGAAGGTCCATGAGATTCCACAGGCATCCAGGACGAGCCGCGGCAAAGCCCTGGTAAATCTTTTGCCGATTGACAGGGAGGCCAATGAGCATATTGCCGCTGTAGTGCCGGTACGCACCTTTGAACCGGATCGTTTTGTGATTATGGCAACAAAGAACGGAGTGGTCAAAAAGACCTCTCTTGAAGCCTTTTCAAGGCCTAGGCCGACAGGCATCATTGCTGCCACAGTGTGCGATGGCGACGAAATCATAGCCGCTGCCGTTACTGATGGTCGGGCTGATATATTTCTTGGCACCAGGCACGGACACAGTATTCGGTTTCCGGAAGGCAACGTCAGACCCATGGGTCGCACTGCGGCAGGTGTGCGGGGCATTAAACTCGCGAAAGGGGACTGCGTGGTCGCAATGGTGGTAATCTCAGAAGCCCAGGATACACTGTTTACGGTCACTGAGAACGGCTACGGAAAGCGGACCCAGGTAAGCGAGTACCGTGTGCAGTCAAGGGGTGGAAAGGGCGTAATCAATATCAAGACCACAGAAAAGGTAGGCCCAGTAGTAGGTGTAATCCTTGTAAACAGCCATGACGAGGTCATGCTGATTGGTACCAGTGGGAATATCATTCGAATAGGCGTTCAGGACGTACGCATAATCGGCCGATCTACCCAGGGCGTGCGCCTGATACGGATCCAGGAAGGAGACCGCCTGGCAGCAGTGGCAAAGCTGGCCGAGCAGGACGAGGAATGAAACGGGTAGGAGTATTGGGGGCCGGGAGCTGGGGAACTGCTCTTGCCGTACTTCTGGCCAACAAAGGAATTAAAACAGTACTCTGGGCCAGAAACCAGGAATTTGCGGAACAAATCCGCAAGAACCGGGAAAACAAATCATACCTCCCAGGCATAGAATTGCCCGCGGCGCTGGAAATTACGTCAGATATTTCAAAAGCCGTCACAGATAAAGAGGTTATTCTCTTTGTAGTGCCCTCACATGGGCTCAGAGAGGTCGCCAAACAGGTCTCGATGGCCCTTGACGATCTTTCACAATCACCAAATCACCAAATCACCAAATCACCAAATCTTCCTTATGCCCTGGTCTCTGCAAGCAAGGGGATAGAAAACAGGACCTTGCTCACCATGACGGAGATCATGGAGGAAGTGCTTCCCTCAAGGCTATCCGGCAGGTTGGCTGCCCTTTCCGGCCCAAGTTTCGCTCAAGAGGTAGCATCTTCCATCCCGACTGCTGTCACAATAGCAGCTTCAGAACATAAACTGTGTACAGGTCTCCAGGACCTTTTTACTACAGAGACCTTCAGGGTTTATACCAGTTTGGACCTTATGGGTGTTCAACTGGGCGGGGCGCTTAAAAACGTCATAGCTATCGCCTCCGGCATATCAGACGGCATGGGATTCGGGACCAATACAAGAGCGGCCCTGATTACAAGGGGCCTTGCGGAGATGTCGCGCCTGGGTATGAGGTTGGGTGCAAATCCTCTGACCTTTGCAGGGCTTGCCGGTCTTGGAGATCTTGTGCTTACCTGTACCGGAGACCTGAGCCGAAATCGCCAGGTTGGCCTGAAGCTGGGTCAGGGCCAGTCCATTGACACCATATTGAAGGAAATGAGCATGGTAGCAGAAGGTGTCAAGACTACAAACTCAGTATATGCCATGGCCGAGAAGTACAAGGTCGAGATGCCCATTACGAATCAGGTTTACAGGGTGCTGTACCAAGGCCTTGACCCTAAAGATGCTGTTAACGAGTTGCTCACGCGGCCCCCACGTCAGGAACTTGGGGATATTCTGGCCTGAAGCCCGTGGGAGAAAAGCGCGCATACCGTTCTTTTATAGCCAGAAACGGCCTGACCAGCTTTCAAGTCCGCCACCAGGAAACCGACCTTCACGTACAGGCTGACTGCAATCTTGAAAATGAGGTCTCAACATGGGTCATAGAGGTCCGGCTCTCTATTGAGGATTATGCCCGCAGCCACCCTGGTTTTCTCGAAAGCTATACCCCCTTACCTGATGACCCTTTTGCCCCTGCCGTAGTCAGGGATATGTTAGAAAGTTCTGCAGCCGCTGGTGTCGGCCCAATGGCCGCAGTGGCCGGTGCTATTGCCCAGCATATTGGCAAAAGATGTGTGGAGCTTACTTCAGGTGAGGTTATAGTGGAAAATGGTGGAGACATATTCCTCAGGGTCCTTGAGCCAATTACTTCAGCCATTTGGGCAGGCACTTCGCCACTTAGCGGACGAGTCGGCATTGCCGTTGCTCCTGGCCTGATGCCTTTGGGAATATGCACATCATCGGGTACAGTGGGTCACTCAAAGAGTTTTGGAAAGGCAGATGCAGTGACTGTAGTCTCTCAATCCGTATCTTTGGCAGATGCAACTGCAACATCTATAGGAAATATGGTAAGAACAGAAAGAGATATAGACCCTGGCCTCAATGCCTTACAAGAAATTCCCGGAATCCTGGGAGGAGTGATTATAAAGGGAACAAAACTTGGGATCTGGGGACAGATAGAACTTGTTCCGTTAAATCTGTAACCTAAGTTGAGCGATTAGCTGTTAGCCATTAGCGTTTAGCTTTGAGAAATCAGGGCATTACGTTAATTAGAAATAACACCCAACGGGTTCACCCTGTTGAATGCAGCTTCGCTGCCCCCTTTGGGGATTCAACAGGGTAAAAGTTTGTAATAGTAAAACATCCTGTAATCATTAAACTAATAGCTAACCGCTAAAGGCTAATCGCTCAATTTAAAGGAGTTAGAAAAATGATGGAGATAGTCGTGCTTGGTTCCGGAACAGGTGTCCCTTCCATAAGGAGGGCCGGTCCTGCTACCTGCTTGAAGGTGGAAGGACAGACCCTGCTCATAGACAGCGCTGCAGGGACCTTAAGACAACTGGTTAAGGCGGGCATATCTTATGATACACTTGATATCTTGCTCTATACACACTTCCACCCGGACCACATTGGGGAGCTAGCACCCTTTATCTTTGCCACAAGGTATACACCAGGATACAAAAGGAATTCTCCTGTGATGGTCCTGGCTGCCGAAGGGCTCAAGCAGTTTTATCAGTCCCTGATACAGGCATTCGGACATTGGGTGGAACCTGAGCCTGGGAAGTTCATCTTCGAAGAGATACCACCGGAGATGAAAGCAGCAATGCAGTTTCCTCCCCTTACAATACGAAGCACGCCCACCAAACATACTCCTCAGAGCCTGGCCTATCGAATCGAGACATCGGATGGCAAATCAGTGGTATTTTCAGGAGATACTGATTTCTGTGATGAACTGATAGAGCTTGCTCAGGGCACTGACCTTCTGGTTTTAGAGTGCGCAGCCCCTGAAGGCTACAAGCTCCCAGGGCACCTGACTCCTTCTGAAGCAGGCAAAATCGCCCAGGATGCCGGAGTTAAGCGATTACTCCTTAACCATTTTTATCCAAATTGCGATGAGTATGACCTGATCACACCCTGCAGCAAAGTATACAACGGTCCCATAATACTGTCAGAAGATTTTATGCGCCTGGTTTTTTGAACTATCAGGAAGTGTGAGCGGTTACGGACAATGCCAGGCTTTAGTTTATACTCAAACGAATTATCTATTGAAGAAAAGATCGCTCTGGCCGAATATTTATGGAAAAAATATGGAACACATCTATCAGCAGATAGCGAAATTGACCGGCTCCTTGGACTTTACAGAAAAGTGATTTCAGGGAGCTATGAACTAATGGAGAAGTTTGGTGTAGTGACTGAATGTGCCATTTGCGCGACCCAGGTCCCGGGTGGCGGCTGTTGCGGGGCTGGTATTGAAGATTGGTATGACGAGTTTGTGTTGCTGCTCAATTTGCTTCTGGAAAGGAAGATACCCACTGAACGTCTTGGGAAAAAAGACTGTCTGTTTCTCGGTCCCACGGGCTGTCAGCTCTTTGCACGGCACCACTTTTGTATCAATTATCTATGCTCACGGATTACTGACCTGCTGAGTCCGGCAGAACTTACAGCTCTGAGAGCCCAATCGGGTAAAGAGCTCTTCTTGTGTTGGCAACTGGAGCGGCTTTTAAGAACCAGACTTAATAATTAAGAGTTAAGAATTAGGAATGTGGTGAGGAACTAAGGACAGATATGATCGTTCCCCGGATTCTGATTGTATCTCCCACAAAAAGGGAAATGGAGTCTTTTCTCACGCTTGCCAGCAGATACAAGTGCCATCACCTGGTGTGCGGCCTTGGACCGGGTAGCACCTCTTTTGAGCTGACAAGATTTATTGAAAGCAGAGGTGCGCCATATACAGTAATCCTGGCTGGTGTGGCAGGGGCATACCAGTGGGCGGATATAGAGCTTGAGGATGTATGCCTTGCAAGCTCAGAAGCCTATGGTGATCTGGGCCGTCACGGTCCTTCAGGGATCGAGCCGATTTCCCTGGAAGGAGATAAAACGCAGACAGAGTTTGCTCTTGAGCCTGGATGGCGCCAAATCATTAAGCCGGATATTGTGGAGAAGCTTGGCATTCGCTGCGGCCCGATGGTCACTGTCTCATGCGTTACAGGCACCAGAGAGAGGGCCCGGGACTTGCATGAACGGTTTAAATCTATCGCGGAGAACATGGAAGGGGCCGCGGCCGCGCAGGTCTGCGATTATTATCAGGTCCCTCTCCTTGAGTTTCGTGGTATAAGCAACTGGGTGGGCGATCTTGACAAAAAAAACTGGAGGTTGAACCAGGCACTGAATGCAACAGCCAATGTCCTGGAAAAGGTCCTTGGGGTTTTGTTGAATTGTTGATTATGGGGAATATCAGGAACAACAGGATCACCCTGGGGCTTTCTTCCTGCCCTAACGACACCTTTATTTTCTATGCCCTGCTTCACAACAAAGTGCCCTTACAGTATAAGTTATCACCCTTAATAGCAGATGTGGAAGAGCTGAATCAGAGGGTCCTTACCAGATCTATTGATGTGAGCAAGGTGTCTTTTCATGTGCTGGGGCATGTCCTGGATGACTACATGCTCCTCAGGTCAGGTTGCGCCATGGGGCGTGGCTGCGGGCCCTTGTTGCTTGCAAGAGCACCCTTAGACCCTCAGGGTTTTGAGCAATACAGAATTGCCATACCCGGCGAATATACGACTGCAGCACTTCTTTTGAAGCTCTTCGCTCCAGAAGTTAAAGAGCTGGTGCCTATGAACTTCGCCCTTATCGCCCAGGCAGTTGCCGGGGGAGAGGTGGACGGAGGGATAATCATACATGAGACCAGATTTACCTATCATGACCTTGGTCTAATTTGCATCCAGGATCTTGGGGCCTGGTGGGAAGAAAAGACCGGATTTCCGATTCCCCTGGGCGGAATCATCGCCAGGCGTTCCCTGGGCATTGAATTGTTACAGGCAATAGATGCTGCCATTGGAATGAGTATCAAGTCAGCTTTTGAGAACCCTGAGGCCGTTTGGGATTTTGTAATGGAGCATGCACAGGAAATGTCTTACGAGGTTATGAGAAAACACATAGATCTCTATGTAAACCAATATACCCTGGATCTCGGCGAGGAGGGTATAAAGGCCGTGGAATTTCTTTTGGAACAAGGACAAAAAAAAGGGGCATTTTCCTTTAGGCCCGGCATGGACTTACAAAAGGCACTGGAAGGCCCATGTCCATGAGTACATAGACGTGGGATTAATTGGAAATTGGAAATTGGGGAGAGATAAAACGAAAGCAAGTAGGCCAAATTTCCAATTTCTAATTTCTAATTTCTAATTTCAACGTTCCTTGAACAGTTACCTTTAAAGCACTAATTATTTGTCTGGAGGACATCAAATATGGAGGTTGATACAACGGCGAACGTATGGACCATGATGATCGGAGCAGGACCTGTGGTCAAAATGGTTCTCATAATGCTATTGGTCTTTTCAATTCTTTGCTGGACCGTAATACTGGCAAAAATCAAGCGATTTCGTCAGGCAAGACTTGGAAATGAGGATTTTGAAAGGCTCTTTTGGGAAAGTCCCAGCCTCACTCAGGCCTATAGCCACGCAAGGGTAATGCCGGAGACCCCTATGGCAGGAGTATTTCTTGAAGGATATAAAGAGTTGAAGCGTCTTCAGAAATGTCCTAAACCCAGAGACCCGGATATTGGCCTGAGGGTGTGGCTTGAGACCTTGGAAAGAAGCCTTAACAAGGGTATTCAGGAAGAGTTGGCAGCCATGGAACGTACACTTCCCTTTCTGGCAACTACTGGAAATGCCGCCCCATTTATCGGCCTCTTTGGTACTGTGTGGGGAATCATGAAAAGTTTTCACAGTATCGGACTCAAGGGCTCGGCAAGTCTTGCTACAGTAGCCCCAGGTATCTCAGAGGCCCTGGTTGCTACAGCCGCGGGCCTTGCAGCCGCTATACCCGCAGTCATTGCATTTAATGGTTTTATGAGTTGGATGGGCAGGCTGGAGATTCAACTCCATGGATTTTCAAACGATTTTTTAAATACTGTGGAAAGGCAACTCCTTCATGGCAAGGAGACTTCTCCAGAACCATAAGAGAGGGCTGAATGGCTAATAATTCAGGACAGGGAAACGGTAAACGGCGCTATATGTCCGAAATAAACGTGACGCCCCTGGTAGATGTGGTCATAGTGCTGTTGATCATCTTCATGGTCGCGGCGCCAATGATGACCAAAGGGCTGGACGTTAAGCTACCGAAGACCACGGCCAAGTCCCTTCCCCAAAAGAAGAAGAACATAGTTATCACGGTTAATGAGAAAGGGGAAATCTATTTCAACAAAGTCGCTGTGGACGAAGAGGTTTTAAAACGGCGCCTTGCCGAAATGAAGCACGAGGGACTGGCCCAACAGGTCCTTCTCGAAGCAGACAGGGCCGTTGCCTATGGGACGGTTGCCAGAGTGATGGCCACAATTCGTGAGGCGGGCATAGAGGATCTGGGCTTAGTGACAGAGACCCTGGAGTCTTCTAAAACGAAACATAGACGATCTGAGTCAAAGAAGAATGTCAAAAAGGATAGCAGGGCCGGTTAACGAGAATTGGAAGTCTGCGTTCATAGGGGCCATTGGGATACACCTTGCGTTGGCTGTGCTCTCTATAGCTGCGCCCAATTTATGGGAAATATCTCGACCAATGCCCCCGGTATATACTGTAAAACTCTTTGAGACAGTTGACCTGCCTTCGCCAAAGGCTGCTGAACCAAGAAAACAGGCTCCGATTGTTAAAGCAAAACCAAAGATCCAAAAAGTCGAAAAAAAAGAGGCGAAGGTAGCGCCTCCGCCAACAGAATCAAAGCCAAAGCCGAAAAAGGCCGTATCTCTACGCCCCAAGGAGCCTAAGATCACTAAGGAGCCTAAGCCAAAACCGGTTGCCGCCAAGGATACAGAGAAACTCTTGAGTAAGCGTATAAAGGATATTGAAGAAAGCGTAAAGGAAAAAGAGTCAGAAGCCGTTATCAAGAATAGATTGAGCGCCATAAGATCCAGCGTTGGGGATAGGACAAAGAAATCCGCGATAGCGGCTGTTGGAACAGGGGCGGAGAGCGGACAGCAGAATGAAGTGCTCAGGCTCTATTGTACTGAGATTTGGGCCAGAGTCCGGAATCACTGGGTTCTTCCTGAGCAACTACTTGACAAGACCGGTCTGACATCTATTGTGGTGGTTCGAATTGCGCAGGACGGAATGGTGCTCAAGGCCGAGTATGAGCACAAGTCAGGTCATGCCCTGTTTGACCAGTCGGCCATGAGAGCAGTACAAAAGGCAGGCCCTTTCCCTCCATTGCCTCGGGCCTTGAGACCAGGTCCGCTGGAAATAGGAATCAGATTCAGACCGGGTGAAGTGGGGTTATAGTTATAAATTATGAAAGATAAGAATATTTACAAAAAGACATTGAGTTGGATCTTTTGCCTCGTTTTTATGATATTCAGCCCCTCTTTAGTTGAAGCGAGGCTCTATATAGATATAACTTCGCCTTATCTGCAAAAGATCCCTATTGCTGTTCCCTACTTAGATGTTACGCCGAGCACCTTTGAGAATGATCTTCTGGGCCGAAAAATTTCAAAGGTACTTTCAGATGATCTCATCTTTCACGGCTTCTTTTCAGTACTTGATCCAGCCAGCTATGGAGGTAGGCCGGATGTGGACTGGAGTAATTTTCGCCTGGACTATCTGGTCAAGGGTTCCATTGAAAAAAGAGGCGATTCCCTGACAGCCGAACTCAGGCTGTTCGACATGTCAACAGGGGCCATGATACAGGGAAGACGATATAACGGGCAGGTCAAGGACTACCGCATGATAGCCCATCGCTTCTGTGACCTCATTGTAATGGCAATAACAGGAAAACACGGGGTAAGCCTGTCCAAAATCACCTTTGTGGCCAAAAAAGATGGCCTCAAAGAAGTCCACACGTCAGACTTTGACGGGTTCAACATAAGAAGAGAAACTTTTGATAAGGGCATTACCGTATCTCCACGGTACTCTCCAGACGGGAGATATATTGCCTATACATCTTACAAAACAGGGAAGCCATTTCTTTACGTAAAGGACACAAAAACAGGGAAAATATACAGGCTTACTGCATACTCCGGCCTGAACATAGCTCCTGCATGGCATCCTGATAACCAGAGCCTTGCCGTAACCCTGAGTAAGGACGGGAATCCGGACATATATATTATAGATCTTAAGGGACGGATAAAGACAAGGCTCACCCGAGGTCCTGGGATAAATGTCTCTCCAACTTGGTCGCCGGACGGGAAGCGCCTGGCCTTTGTGTCCGACCGTAGCGGCGGACCACAGATATATGTGATGGACATCCGAACCAAATCTGCCAAGCGTATTACCTACAATGGAACCTACAATACAGACCCACAATGGTCCCCCCACGGGGATCGCATAGTTTACACAGGCCGAACTGACGGGCAATTCCAGGTATTCAGTATATCGCCGGAAGGCGGGGATCCCATTCAGCTTACATGTTCAGGCAATAATGAGAACCCCTCCTGGTCCCCTGACGGCAGGCAGATTTTATTTAGTTCAACCAGAATGGGTCCTGAAAAGGCCCTGTTTGTAATGTATGCTGATGGCAGAGGACAACGCATGTTGCTGCGTTATTCAAATGGTGTGGGGATAGCCAACTGGGGACCTAATAGATTTTAGAACCCCCTTAAGCATTTACATTTAGCATTTTCAATAAAAAAGGAGTCTGGGATGCGGTCGTTCAAGAATTTGAAAGGCATAGTTTTTTCTGACAAGAGTAAATCGGTTTTTCTAAAAGCTATGCGGCTGGTTGTTGTTGCTTTCCTGCCCATGGCACTGGTCCACTGTGCTCCTCAGGACCAGGCGAACATGCTGGAAAGGCGTGTAGTCAGTCTGTCTGCGGAGAACCGTGCTTATGGCAATCAGATTAAATCACTGAAGCAGGAAGTCGCGGATTTGGCAAAGGCCCAGGACATCGCCTCTGTGAGGAGCCAACAGGCAGGGCTTGCGAACCGGATGGACGAGTTGCAGGCAGAACTCCTCAGGATGAACGGTCTGATCGACCAGATTGGTCACCAAAATGAGCAAGAGGAAGAGGGGACACTCCGTTTCAGAGAGGACCTCAAGGAACAAGTAGAAAACCTGAGAGAAGAAGTAAAACTGCTTCAATCCTCTACCACGGTGACAAAAGAGGTAGAGCAGGCGAGGAAGGATGCCGTTCAGGGTGCAGTGGACCTGTATCAGCAGGCCCTGGATCTAATCAAGCAGAAAAACTATAAAGATGCCAAGAAGACCCTGAATATGTACATAGAAAAACACCCCCACGGTGAGAGGGTCGCCAATGCCTATTTCTGGATGGGTGAGTGTGAGTACAGCCTACAGCGCTTTGAAGAGGCAATTCTGGAATACCAGAAGGTAATAAGCAGATATCCAGAAAGTAACAAGGTGCCGGACTCCTTGCTGAAACAGGGCATTGCCTTTGCGAAGCTCGGAGACAATGAAAGCGCAAAGATCGTACTTAACAAACTCATCAAAAATTACCCAAAGAGCCCACAAGTGAGCATAGCCAAAAAACAGCTTACAAGAATAAAATAGAAGTCGCTTCAGAGACTATATGAACCGGGGATTACCTATGGCAGCTCCAGGGTTTAAGACCCTGTGCTGCCTTTTTTTGTTTCTTGTTGCAAGTGTGCTGATTGCTGACAAAGCAGCGTGCGGTAGGGACGCCTTATCGATATCTGTAGGTGGGCTGTGGGATCTTAGCGGAGACCACCGCAGAGAAGGCCAAGCTGCCTATATAGCTGCTAAAAAGGCCGTAGAATGTCTTAACTCCCAGGGCGGAATTGGCGGAAGGCCTCTTGAGTTGGTAGTGGCAGACACCAGAGGTGAACCGGGCAGATTGTTACTCGAGGCCAGGAAACTTGTTGAACAGGAAAAGGTGGTGGCATTGCTGGGCCCAACAAGTGAAACTCTGATTCCGGTCCTGAGGAACTATGCAGAGGCACACAATGTACCCATGGTGTTAACATCCGGAGATGACCCTCTTTTGCCCTTCAAAAAAAATGAATCTTTTTTCTGGACTTTTAGCATCTCTCCTGGCCTTGGACCTGCAATAAAGGCCCTTTTCCGGGAGTTTGCCAGGGCCGGCCTTGAACCGGTGGGCCCCCTTGTGGCTGACAACGAAAAGGGGAAGAGGGCTTCCTTGTGGCTTCAGGGCTATGGACCGGAATATCATTTGCGCATTCTACCATTCCAAGACTTTGGGCTGCATGACACCGATGTGGTTTCACAGTTGCAGCAATTCAAAGAAGAAGGGGCACAGGTAATAGTGGCTTGGGGACCAAGGAGTTGTGGGCCTGTATTGTTACGTTCTGCAAATAGAACGGGTGTACCTGTGGCGGTTCCGGTACAGCTTCTTTCATCAGATATGCTAAAAGAATACGCAGGTTCTTTCAGGTTGTGGACAGCAGCGCCTCCGCTACTCTTAGGCAACAATATTCCATTATCGCATCCCTGTGCATTTATAGTAAATAGATTTATGAAGGCCATGGAACAAGAAGCAATGAGATTTTCTATTGAGGAATTTCTGGCAGCAGGTGCGGCCTGGGATGCGCTCCACCTCACGGCAATGGGGCTGAGGACGTCAAGCACTGCTACGCATAGTGATCTGCGCCAGGCCCTTGAGGATCTTGATCAAAAATATTATGGGGTCATGGGTGTATTTAAACCCAGCGAGAGAGATCACTCAGGCCTTGTACCAAGTTCTCTTATTGTGCTTGAAAGGAATAAAAATAGCTGGAGACCTGTAATATCCTCAAAAAGGCGTTAAGGATCTCTGAATCGACTCACTTGCTACTCCTTCAACCCCTTCATCATTAGGTAACGCATCTACATCTTTTTGTTTTTCCCAATTTCAAATTTCAGGTTTCAAATTTCACTGCCAAAATATCCTATTCATTTTTAGTAACATCCGCCCGTAGTTCCAGGAGCTTCTGATAGACTTGCTCCAGGAGCTCCGTCACCGGGCCGTGTTTGTTCTCCCCTGATTGTGCATATGTCTTGGTTATCTCAACTGCCTGACGCAGGCATTCTTCCTTGGCGTATATTTCAAGTGTCATTGTTAATTACCTCTGAGCCCTTTTTTTAAGATCTGATTCAAGTGAATCCAAAAAACCAGGCAACTCTGACTTCAGTTTCTTAAGGGCCTTGCCCCTGTGACTCAAGCTGTTTTTTTCCTCTGGTGAAAGCTGGGCCATTGTGCGATTGATAGAAGGGAGGTAGAAGACAGGGTCATAGCCAAAACCTCTATCTCCTATAAATTTTTTGGTAATTTCACCTTCGCATCTATCCTCAGTGCTTATCCACCGGCCGGATGGATGATAGACTATGATCACACAACTAAAGTGAGCGCTCCTCTTTCCTGAAGATACCCCTTCAAGATCAGCCAGGAGCTTTTCGTTGTTTGAGGCATCAGAGGCATTTTCCCCCGAGTAGCGGGCAGAGTGAACACCCGGGGCCCCGTCAAGGGCATCTACCTCAAGTCCGGAATCATCGGCAAGGGCCATTATTCCCGTGGCCTCGGCAATCACTCTGGCCTTTTTAAAAGCATTCTCCATAAAGGTCTTGCCATCTTCTACCACATGGGGTGCGTTTTCTGCTTCATCCAGAGACATGATGTCAATATCAAGATCGGAAAGAAGCACCTGGATTTCTTTCAGTTTACCTTTGTTACGGGTGGCAAGTATCAACTTTCTTTTCATATAACTTAACTCTCTATGGCATTAACCGCTTTACCGATATCCTCCCGCACCGGACCAAACTCCAGAGATATGGCATTAGATGGACAGATGGTATAGCATCTGAGGCATCTGATACAGGCAGCCGAATTCAGGTCATCCAGACCATTATAAAAAGATACATCAGTAGGACATGCTGTCAGACATGCCTCGCACTGAACACATTTATCAGGATGAAAACGCAACTGCAGCCAGCTTGCCCTGTTGAAAAGGCCGTAGATAGCTCCAAGAGGACAGATTGCCCTGCAGAATGGACGGGATGTTAAAGTACACCAGATCAAGAGGAGTATCAATACGATAAACTTGTATGCGAACAGCCAACCTGCGGTACTACGGAGCCCCTGATCCAGCCAAAGCAGCGGAATACCGGCCTCAAGCGTCCCTGCCGGGCAGACATATTTGCAGAACCAGACAGAGCCGTAACCTAATGAATCCACCACAAGCAAAGGGAGCAAGACCACAAAGACAACAAGAAATAGATATGGGCCCATTCTGAGGGGCCTCCAGAATGAAAGCTTGGGAACCGGAAGGAGGAACAGCCACTTCTGCAACAGGCCAAAGGGGCAAATCCAGCCACAGGACATCCGGCCCGCAACAGAACCTATCAGACCAAGACTTCCCAAAACGTATGCCCCAATATGCAACTGTCCTATTTGAAGACTCGGGCGCAGAGTTGCCAGAAGATTCTGAAAGGCGCCAAGGGGACATGACATGGTGGCGGCAGGACAGGAGTAACAATTGAGCCCAGGGAAACAGAGCTTTTTAAGAGACCCTTGATATATGGGGCTTCTCCACGGGAAAAGCCAGTAAGCGTTAGCCAGCAATGCGAAGATATACTGACTTCTTCTGCGCAGACGTTCCATTAGCTGATTCCAATACAGCTAAGGCATACGGTAATGGCCTTGTGCCAGACTACAGGCACCTCGCCGGACCAGATTCCCAGTGCCAGGAGTGCAATAAAGGCAATTGTCGTAAAAAGAGGAAGATATCGCTTCATCAAAGCCTTTTTTTGACTGATCCGGTTTTCTGGCCCAAATGGACCTCTTTGTCACGGCGGTCATCTATCTTTATAACCGTGTATACCCGTTTCGCCCCATGAGAAAAAGTGCTTTCATGCAAGGCCTTTGCTACAGCAAGGAGCTGATCAATATCTCCTTCAATTATCGTCCCCATGTCCGTAAGCTCATATGGAAGTCCCTGCCCTGCAAGCAGCCTCTGCATGTTTACCACGAATTCCCCCACACTTGTGGATCCGGTCCCGAGAGGGGCGACGTTTATTTCCATCAGTGCCATGATGATATCTCCTGTGAGCCTTTTGCAAAATTCCGTCTTTGGTCCGATGGTTGCGTTGCTCAGGTTTTACTCCACCGCCACCTGGGATAGCGAACATCCTTCCAATACGAAGGTACAAAGAGTATAATTATAGTATAGAGTTCCAACCGTCCTGCCACCATACATACGATTAAAACCGCCTTTGAGAGATCAGGGAGCCCGGCGAAATTCTGGCAGGGGCCGACGCCTCCCAACCCCGGGCCTATGTTGTTTAAAGTAGCAATGACCGCCGTAGAGCCGGTAATCATGTCTGTTCCCTGTCCGGTTACTATCAGAGTCGCAACGACAAATACTACCAAATATAAAGAGAGATAGCCCAGTATGGACTGGATCACCTCTGCAGGGACCTTACGATTATCAAGCTTGATCGCCTCCACTGCCTTTGGGTGAATCAGTTTTCTTATCTGCATTCTCGTAAATTTCCAGAACAAAAGTATTCGAACTTGCTTAATACCGCCGCCGGTAGAGCCTGCCATCCCTCCCAAGAACATAAGGGCAACCAGGGTAAATTTGCATACAGGTGCCCACTGATCAAAATCCGCTGTGCCAAAGCCTGTGGTGGTAAGTACAGACCAGACCTGGAAGGCACCGTATCTCAGACTGTCTGACCATGAGTCATATGTACCGAACAGGATATTTGCAAACATGACTAATATAGTAGCAAAAATACCCATACCAAGGTAAAAGCGGAGCTCTTCACTCCGGCCGAATGACTTCCAATTACCTGAAAGCAGGCGGTAATGAAGGGAAAAGTTTATTCCAGCAAGGATAACAAACACGGTTATAATGATATCAATCCACGGATTATGAAATGCGGCCACACTCTCGGTCCTGGTGGAAAATCCGCCGGTAGCCAGAGTGGAGAAGGCATGGCAGATGGCATCAAAGAAATTCATGCCGGCCGCCATGAGCAACCCTGTCTCAACTGCCGTAAAGAGCACATACACGCTCCATAAGATCCGGGCCGTATCCTGTATCCTGGGCACAAGGCGGTCCTTTGTAGGGCCGGGCATTTCTGCCTGGAAGAGCTGCATGCCCCCGATTCCAAGTATGGGCAGAATCGCCAGGGAGAGGACTATAATCCCCATACCCCCCAGCCACTGTGTAAAGGCCCTCCAGAAGAGCAGACTGGGCCCCAGGATCTCAACCCTTACCAATATTGTGGAACCGGTGGTGGTAAAGCCGGACATGGATTCGAAATAGGCATTAAGATAGCTCGGGATGGCCCCGGAGAGATAATATGGCAGTGCCCCAAGGGCAGCAGCAGCAAGCCAGCTAAAGCCCACAATGGCAAATCCCTCTCTATGACCTATCTCCGGCTCTGAGACACAAGACCAGGCAAGCCCTCCTCCAAGCCCTAATCCGATTGCGCTGGAGATGACAAAGAACTGCCAGTTCCCATCGGCGTAATATATGCTGAATGTGATGGGGACCAGAAGGGCAGCAGAAAGGAAGATAAGTAGCCAACCCAATAGTGCCCCGATAGTACCCAGTCTCATGACGCAAGGAGCTGTTCTACCATTGGAATCGCCTTCTTCATACTGAAGATTATCAGTCGATCTCCGGCCTTCAGCACTGTATCTCCTGATGGAATGATCACCTTTCCTTGCCTGACCACTGCCCCCAGGTTGGTATCCGCGGGAAAGCCTATAGATCTTAACGGTTTATCTACATACGCCCAACGCTCGGAGACCACAAGCTCCACCGCCTCTGCATCGCTCCCGAGTAATGAAGCAACAGAGAGGACAGCGCCCCGCCTCACAAAACGCAGAATCATATTGGCTGCTACAAGCCTTGGGCTGAGGGCAACATCTATTCCCAGCTTTCCAAGGAGCGGGATGAAATCCGGGCGGCTTATGCGGGTTATGCACTTCTTTGCACCGTGATACTTCGCAAGGAGGCTTGAAAGGATATTTGTGGTGTCTCCATCTGTGACAGCCACTACGAGATCTGCTGTGTCTATTCCCTCTGACAGCAAATCATGGGCGTCCAGACCGTCAAAGTTAAGTACTACGGCGCTACTCAAATGCTCGGCAAGATGCTCACATCTTATCGGGTCGGTCTCCACAAGGGCTACCTCTACTTTTTGCTGTTCCAGGGCCTTGGCTACCCGAAAGCCAACCCGACCGCCGCCGATGATAAAGACCTTTTTGGGGACCATGCTCCACAGATTGAACAAATCTTCCACTGCTGCCATGTCCCTGCGCCCTACAACCAGGTAAATCCGGTCCTCAACCTGGATGAGATCACCGCCTCTGGGAATGATGGTCTCTTCACCCCGGACTATGGCTACTATTACAAAATCATAGAGTCCTCTTAAATCCTTCAGATCAGCCAGTGTTACACCACAGACAGGATTGCCCTCTTTTACCTGGTACCCCACCAGGACCACCTCGCCGTGAGCAAAATCAACCACCTCAAAGGCCTCTGATACCTCACTGATCCTGAGTATCTCCTGGGCCATGACCTGGTCAGGATTAATCATGAGATCTATGCCCAGCCGATACTCATTCAGTGGAGAAGCACCGAAAAAATATTCCTCGTTCCTGGCCCTGGCCACACGGCGTAATACGCCATACTCCTTTGCCATGATACAGGCAATCAGGTTGACCTCGTCTATGTC
>CAZPBZ010000004.1:4233-19026 GCA_964584765.1 uncultured Thermodesulfobacteriaceae bacterium | reverse complement strand
CCTACTTCAATGTTATCGTTATACCGGCCTTCGCCTCCAAAAAACATGTCCTGGGTCAGTCTGGTTATCTGGAGAGTTGAAGGCCGGATCAGATCCGTTTCATCGGACAGGGAGCGGCCAAAGGTCTTTCGGAAAATATTGTCTGTTTCATCATAACCCATTGGACCCTGGTCAAATTCCAACAGGTAATCCCTGTCACTGAGCAGGTCCACGTCCACCTTTGCCTCAAAGTCCCAGGGGAGTTGTTGGTCCGCCTTTGCTCTCAACCACCAGCGTTTTTCATTACCTCTTGTGTGCCCATCATTGTTGAAGTCGTCGTCTTCCAGGGTGTCTACCAGGAAGTTGTATTGGAGGATGCCTTTGTCTTCCGGGGAAAAAACGTGGCGGAACTCTATTCCTTCCATCCAACCCCTTTTACTCATGGAATGCTGATAAAAAGTGGCGTCCGTGCTGTCATTAATGGCCCAGAAGAAGGGGACATTGAGCTCTGCCCCATTCCTTTTGGATGTAGAGAAGTAGGGTAACAGCAACCCTGTTTTTCTGTATTTGTTTATGGGCAACACAACCCATGGGCTGTAGAGTACAGGAATGTCCCTTATGTTGAAGAAACTGCTTTTGGCAAAGGCCATGCCTCCAATCGTGAGTTTAAGGTCTCGACACTTAAAGTTCCACGCCTGCTTTGGAAGGGGACAGGTGCTGATGGTGGCATGTTTTGCCTGATATTCTTCAGGACCTGTCTTCCAGATCTGTTTGGCCAGAAGGTGTATGTTGTTTCTCTGCAAGAAAAGATCGGCATTCTCTACTGTGCCTGTAGATGTGTTAAGATCCAGTTCTCCTTCGGTTCCCTTCAGCACATCCATATCGAGGTATATAACCACATTGCCGTTTGCCCATACCATGGCATTACGCCTGTCATACATGATCCGGTCTGCACAGACCTTGAGATCACCTCTCCAGACCTGGACCGCACCTTCACCCAGAATCACATCTGAAGAGTGGAAATAAGTTAGCTGAAGGGCCTCTATGCGCCAGGGCTCAGCTCCTGGTGACGGGATGGTCTCGAATTTAGAAGGTGTTTTTTCTTCTTTAATCTGTTCAGCTAAAGCCCCTCCAGGTACTGAGGCTGTCAGACCTGTTGTCGGAAGTGTCAGCAAAAGAGCCAGTATGAGTAGAACGATTTTTTGGATATAAGCGTGAATTTTCATAACCTGTATCCGTTTAGTATCACATGGACATGGTGCTTTCAATAAATAGAAGCTAAAACTTAAAACCTTTTCAGAATCTTGTTTCTCCAAAACATCCTTAAGTTGATCTTCAGCAGAAGAAACAGGGGAAGGGGGCGAGTGACTATCCGGACCTTGCCGGACTTGACGGCCTGGATAACTGACTCTGGATCAGGTTCTGCTTCTATGAGCGAGTAAGTTGTGTGGAACTGGCATCTTTGGTGGGCGTCAGAAGTACCAATCATGGGGAGATTGTGTTCTTTTGCAAATTTTATTGCAGGGCGGTTAAAGTCCAATCGTTCAGTATAACAGTGGCAATGCTCCACTGCGTCAAAAAGATTGACGTGTCGTTTCAGCATGCCCCTGAGCGCTATGAGACTGGGAAAGTATGGGTGAGGAGCAACTATCAGGTTGTCGGGCCGCTTCAAGTATTCCAGGTTAGCAATTTTGTCACGTTTCACCTGTTTAAAATCCAGGTTATGGAGGAGTACATGACGGCCTTGAATTGTTGCCTCCATACCCGGTATTAAGACTATTCCTCTTTCCCTGGCATAATCCCTGAGATATTCGCTATAGGTAACAGCGTTGTGGTTGGTTATGGCCAGTACTGAGTATCCCAGCCTGTGGGCCATGTCTATAAGTTCGGTCGCGCTGTACAGGATAAGATCTTCAGGGTCTTCAGAAGTATGTATGTGAAGATCTGTTTTTAAAAGAGTCATAAATTCAGTGGGGACTTCTCCTGATATGAAGCATATAAAGAAGTGGGGAGAGGCCGATCTCCAGTAATATAAAGGAAGAGATTATCAGGATTATCTCAGTCCAGCAAATAAAAAGGCTGTCCTTGAGTACCCACAAGGGGAGAAATGACTCAAGGCATTGATCCAGCAAAAGGGCCTTACTACCACTTTTCAAGCCCATGCGTCGTTTTGCAAAGCTTGAGATCAGATCGCCGGACATGGAACATAAGGCGAGCTTAAGCCCAAGAACAAGGCCGAGAGGCGTAAAGTAACCGGCCAGGCCAGTCCCAACGACTGAAATAATCAGTCCCCTCCAGGTCTTGTGCGGGCCCAGTAGATAACGATTATCTATCCACTTGTATCCCAGGTCCAGAGGAGCAGAAAGACGTTCCTTGAGTACGACCCTCCCTATTATGGGCAGGAAATTGCTCCAGCCAAGAAGGATCAGAATCAGGATGTCCCGCTGCCACAGATGTAGTTCTGCCATTTATCCTGTGGTAATTATTCGTTCCCTGTCTGCCGACTGCCAAGGAGTGTGATCAGCATTTCCGTAACATGACGAGATTTCGTTGAAAACTACTAACAGGTGTTTGAGTTTTTATGATACTGGTCTTCCATCCATGCCTTTGCAAATAGCCCATTTTCCCTTCCAGTTCTTCATCTACCTTTGGTCCCTTCATGGCTATTACCAGACCGTTTGCCGACAGTAAAGGCCGGGCCATGCGGGCAAGCTCATTCAGAGGTCCCACTGCCTGGCTTACAATTACATCAAAGCCTTCAGAGGGAAGATGCATGGGTATATCTTTGGGGCCCACTCGGCAGTGCTCTGCCCAGATACCTTTAAGGCCGATTATTGCGATCACAGTATTGAGAAACGAGACCTTCTTCCGAATGGCGTCAATAAGCACTATTTCAAGATCAGGACGAAACAGCTTGAGGATTAATCCTGGAACACCGGGGCCTGTACCTATATCCAGTACGTGATGGACACCCTCCGGCAGAAAACGAATCAGAGTCAAGGTATCACCGACGTGCTTGACGGCCATTTCCTTCATGGTCTTGAGGCCGGTCAGGTTGATGCGCTGGTTCCAGGAATAAAGCTCCCATAGATAGACTCTGAGGTTTGTTATGAGCTCCTCTGACGGCGTTATACCACCTTCCTTCAAGAGCTCATGTAATAGAGGCTCAATATTCTGATTCGCGAGACAGGTTGGCAAAGGTAGCGTATTTGTCCACAAAGGCCAGCTTTACAATACCAATGGGACCATTTCTCTGCTTGGCCACAATGATTTCCGCCATACCTCTGTTCGGGTTGTCTTCAGACCGATTATAGACTTCGTCCCGGAAAATAAAGGCGATTACATCAGCGTCCTGTTCTATTGCCCCTGACTCCCTGAGGTCTGCCATCTGTGGTCTTTTGTTTGGCCTGTCCTCTACCTTGCGATTAAGCTGAGATAGGGCTACCACAGGGACATTCAGCTCCTTGGCCATTGCCTTAAGTGACCTTGATATCTCGGAAATTTCCTGCTCTCTGCTCTCGTTGCGTCCCCTTCCCCTCATGAGCTGCATGTAATCTACCAATACAAGGCCAAGGTCGTGTTTGCTCTTAAGCCTCCTGGCCTTGGCCCTTATCTCCATGACAGATAAGGCTGGTGTGTCATCGATAAAGACAGGGGCCTCGGAGAGGTGACCTGCGGCACTTATCAGCTTTGGCCAGTCCCGCTCACTCAGGAAACCCGTCCTTACCTTCTGTGCGTTCACCCTGGCCTCTGAACACAGCATCCTAAGGGCCAGTTGATCCTTGGACATTTCCAAAGAGAAGATCGCAACACATATATCGTTGGCAATGGCCGCATGCTGTGCGATATTCAGGGCAAAGGCCGTCTTTCCCATGCTGGGACGCCCTGCAATGATAATAAGGTCGGATGGCTGAAACCCTGCAGTCAGCCTGTCCAGCTCTGTAAAGCCTGTTGGCACACCGGTAATCAGTTCTTTGCGCTCGTACAGATCCTCAACCTTCTTAATGCTGTCCCTAAGTATGCTTTTAAGAGGGTGGAAGGCCTGACGGATTTTGGCCTGGGAGATTTCGAATATTGATGCCTCGGCAGATTCCAGGACCTCGTCTACCTCTCCTGCTTCTTCGTAACAAAGGGTAGATATGTCTGAGGCCTTTTGAATAAGCCTGCGGAGGACGGCCTTGTCCCAAACGATTTTGCCGTAGTAGCCGATATTGGCGGCCACCGGCATAGTTTCCGTGATCTCTGCGAGGTAGGCAGCCCCCCCGACTGCTTCAAGTTTTCCCTTGGATTTCAGGGCATTGTGAACAGTCACGAGGTCTTGAGGTTCATTTCTGTTAAAAAGATCAAGTATGGCAGCATAGATAATGCTGTGGGCCTCTTTGTAAAAGTCCTCCGGGTGCAGAAACTCAATAACCTTCAGAAGGGCCTGGTCCTCGATCAGGATGCCTCCGAGGATACACTGCTCTGCTTCTACATTTTGTGGTGGAAGGCGATATCCAGCTGGTTGTATGACAGTTTTAAGGGATGCTATAGACATCTTTGCAGATTGCTAAATCTCACAAAGACTCCTGTGAGACCACATTGACTTTGACTACGGCCCTGACATCCGGGCTGAGTTTTACCGGGACCTCAAATTCGCCAAGGGCCTTGATGGGCTCGTCCATCTGTATTTTCTTGCGATCAATTGAATACCCCTGTGATTCTATAGCACTGGCTATGTCCAGACTGGTAACCGAGCCATAAAGTCGATCCTTTTCACCTATCCGGACCGGTATGCTGATTTCCAGCTCACCAAGCTTAGTGGCCAGGGCATCAAACTCATCATATTCCTTGGCAGCCTTGGCCAGGATAGATGCCTGCTGACGCTCAATCTGAGACATATTCTTTTTGTTGGCAAATATGGCCTTGCCTTTAGGCAGCAGGAAATTGCGGGCATAGCCATTTGTGACCTTGACCATGTCTCCGGCCTTCCCGAGAGAAGGGATAGTTTCTTTAAGAATGATTTCCATTTATCTGAAACCTCGAGAAAATATTTGTTTAAAATAATTTAGGAATTGATGGCTCTTAAGATCCTCTGGCTGATGGTGCTCTGGCTCTCAGATCAAACCATACATCAGACACTCCTATAATAACAACTAATATTAGACCATACCACTGGATGCAAAGCAATATATATGTGATCCAGCGGATGAATGCAGGGACTTTCAGTCTTTCAAAATAAAAGGCAACTACCGCCAGTCCTTGCAAGAAATAGATACTGCTCAGTACCAGCAGGGCATTTTCTCCGCAGACATTAAATATACCTTTTCCCAAAAAGGCCAATGCACCTGCTGTTATTATCACCCATATAAGTGGTTCAGGTAGTTTCCACTGAGTGAATACCGGAGCGAATGCCTCGTTTTTGAGCCTTTTGGCCAGATATATTTTTGGTACTGATATATTACTTAGGCTTATTAACAGAAAGACCGAACCCAATAGTCCTGGCAAAAAGCGTATAATGACTTCTTTAAATTGCCGGAACCAATTTTCTAATTCTACCTGGTATATGCCGGATGATTTCTCTTTATAGAGAGCCAGACTCTGATCCATATCCTCGGATATTGCCTGAACAACCTTATTATATCCGTCAAGCAGATCATGGCCTGATCCAGCACTGAGTACAACCATGAACGTTACACAAAGATAGGCAAAACCTGCCAGAAGGGTCTTGATTCCGGACCAATCCTGTTTTCTCGCGACCACGAGGACTATGGCAAGCCCTGCAGTCTGGATCAACCAGATCAAGGCCTCCGGCCTCATAGTCAGCCAGCAGAGCAAGATCCCTAATGCAAAGTTCCCAAAAATAATTGAGGTTGCCAGACCAAGACTGATGCCCTCGGTCAATACAACAAGAATTCCTGGTGCTACAAGTTGGAACAGGGGCGCGATCCACTCAACCATAAGGGGCACTAAAAGGACGACAGAAGCCAGTGTCCACTTGCTTGAGAGGTTTGGAGGAAAAGTCAACTGCTTTATATTATAGTTTCAGGCTTTCAGGCTTGAAGGTTCAGGGGTTGCCGAAAATCTAAGCCGTTGATTCGTTAATTTTGAACCTCTGAACCTTTGAACCCTGAACGGTTATAAGTCGCTAATCTTTAAGTATATGACCAGAAGTGAATGGCAACAAGGCCATTATTCTGGCCTGTTTGATGGCTGTAGTCAGGCGTCTTTGATGCTTGGCACAGGTCCCGGTAATACGGCGGGGCAGTATCTTTCCCCTTTCTGTGATAAAATGCCTTAAGGTTCTGTGGTCTTTATAGTCTATGGCCAGGGACTTGTCGGCACAAAAGCGACAGACCTTCCGGCGTATATATATGCGCCGGCGCCCGGTACGATTATCTCTTTGATTTTGCATTTGTCTCATTCCTCTTCTCTTTTCTCAGTGGACTGGGTGGAATCCAAAGCCTCTTCAACAGTTTCAACAGGCGGAGCAGACTCGTCCCGGGCCTTGGCAAGCATCTCAGCATCAAACTCATTACTTGTCTTTGTGGTAACGAATTTCATCACGCCCTCATCCAACCGCAGCCTGCGGGTGAGTTCCGAAATGGATTCGGCAGATGTACCATACTCCATCAGCACATAATAGCCTTGAGTCTGTTTTTGCACACTGTAAGCAAGTTTCTGCAAGGGCCATGGATCAATCTTTACTATTTCGCCATGCCCGCTGATTATGATTTGCTGGAGTTTTTCCGAGATAGCTGTACGTTCCTCGTCACTGAGGTCCGGATGGAGGAGATAAAATGTTTCGTAATGCCGTAATTTCATATATGGTCTCCCTATGGGCTATATTATCCGGCCCTGATCCAGGATGCATATTGAGTAAATCCTATCAGGGCAAGGAGGAATAAAAGAGGTCTTTCTATTACATGAGACCAGTGCCTGAGTCAAGAGCAAATTTCTTTTTTCATCTTGCTTATCAATGGCATATGACCTATTGTTTTTTGGAAAAGGCGTGAGAATAGATGCCAAGGGATTTGAACGGCTACGGAGGGAGCTATGCCGGTCATAAAGATAAAGGTGGAACGTGACTTTGAGCTGCTGCAAGATCGGGTAAAACGCTTGGTAGATGATGTCTTTCAGGTTTCAATGCCCGTTATGCTTTCCAGGGAAGGCTGGGTGCCGGCCATAGATATTTATGAAGGTCCTGATGCTGTTTACGTTGTGGCGGATATCGCAGGCGTAGACAAAGAGAGTCTGAATCTTATATTTAAAGGGCAGTTTTTGCATCTGGCCGGCCAGAGACGTCCACCAGTCAGTTTGGGCAAAGGGCGTTTTTATCAGATGGAAATTGAATACGGCCCATTCGAACGTATCATTCGTATTCCAGTGGCTGTAGATCCGGAGCAGATGGAAGCATATTACAAAAACGGGTTGCTCGTTATAAGGATGCTTTGCAAAAAGACGAATGATATAATAAAAATCGATGTGTTCTGAATCTAATATAATCAAGGATGTAATTTAGATTACTTATGAGTGAAAATACACATATAAAAGAGAATATCAAACACAGTACAATTCGTGAGCTTCCTGTGTTGCTTGGTAAAGAGCTTGTGCTCTTTCCCCATATGGTTGTTTCTTGGGTAGTGGAACAACCAAATCTCGTAAAGCTGGTTGATGACGCCCTTGCAACAGACAGGACCGTAGCGGTAATGAGCGAAAAAAAAAGGGATGATAAGTCTCTTGGTTTCCATAATGTAGGTACTGTGGGCCTGATACTCCGGATGGCCAAGAATGAGGAGGGCCATGCAAGGCTGATAGTTCAAGGGGTCACCAGGGTGCGGCTTCTGGAGATTACAGAAGAGGAACCGTATATAAAGGCAAAGGTGGAGCCGGTACAGCACATAGATAGCCATGATCTTGAGATCCAGGCCCTTACAGTAAATGTCAGGCAGATTTTTTCCAAGGTGCTGGATCTGTCTCCCAATCTCCCCAGAGAGCTCGGGGCGATGATAATGAGTGTGGAAGATTCAGGTGCCTTGGCAGACGTAGTGATCAGCCACCTCAATATTTCAACTGATGATAAGCAGACCGTATTGGAAGCCTTGGATGTCAAGGAGCGGCTGCAGGCAGCCCTTCGTATTCTGACCGGTCAGCTTGAAATTCTCGAACTTGGACACAAGATCCAGTCCCAGGTCAAGGGACAGGTGGAGAAGACCCAGAAGGAATTCCTTTTGCGAGAACAGCTTAAGGCCATAAAGAAGGAGCTTGGAGAAGGGGAAGAGAAGCCGGATGAAATCGAGGAACTGAGGGAAAAGCTGGAGGCCAAGGGTCTGCCGGAAGACGCCATGAAAGAGGCCACCCGTGAGCTTGACCGCCTTTCCAGGATGCATCCCTTTGCCCCTGAGTATACGGTAGCCCGGACCTATATTGACTGGCTGCTTGAGCTTCCCTGGAATGAGTTTACAGAGGATCATCTGGATCTGGATCAGGCAGAACGTATCCTTAATGAGGATCACTATGACCTGGAAAAGGTAAAGAATCGTATCATAGAGTACCTGGCAGTACGAAAGCTCAAACCCGACGCCAAGGGAACCATCCTGTGTTTTTATGGTCCTCCTGGCACCGGCAAGACCTCTCTTGGGAAATCAATAGCCCGTTCCATGGGGCGCAAGTTTTTAAGGATAGCCTTGGGAGGAATGAGGGACGAGGCGGAAATTCGCGGACATCGCCGTACGTATGTAGGGGCCATGCCGGGACGTGTTGTTCAGGGCATCAGAAAGGTGGGGGTCAAAAACCCCGTGCTGATGCTGGATGAGATTGACAAAATAGGGATGGACTTCAGGGGAGATCCGGCTTCGGCCCTTTTGGAGGTATTGGATCCGGAACAGAATATTACGTTTACTGACCACTATCTGGGAGTAGAGTTTGACCTCTCAAAGGTGATCTTTATTGCTACTGCCAATGTTTTGGATACTATACCCAGTCCCCTGCTGGACAGGTTGGAGATATTGGAGCTCTCAAGCTATACTCTTGAGGAAAAGCTTGAGATCGCCCGGAAATACCTGATCCCAAGACAGATTGAGGCCCATGGTCTGACCAGGCGTAATCTCAGTATTAATAAAATGGCCTTGTCCAGAATCATCAGCGCCTATACACGGGAGGCAGGGGTCCGGAATCTCGAAAGGAAGATAGCCGCTGTGTGCCGGAGAGTGGCCAAGCAAGTGGCCAAGGGGCGGACTGATAAGGTTAAGATACGGATAAAGGGCCTGCAAGAGTACTTGGGGCCACCCAAGTTTATGGCCGAGGTTGCGGAAAGGACCAAGGTCCCGGGTGTGGCTACAGGACTGGCATGGACTCCTTCAGGAGGGGAAATCCTGTTTATTGAGGCCGGTAAGATGAATGGTTCTGGGAAGATATTACTTACAGGAAAGCTGGGTGATGTAATGAAGGAATCCGCCCAGACCGCCTTGAGTTTTGTCCGTTCCAAGGGCTCAGATCTGGGTATTTCGGACGACGCGTTCAAAGATGAGGATATCCATGTCCATGTACCCTCAGGGGCCATACCCAAGGACGGTCCCTCTGCTGGAGTGGCCATATGTATGGCACTGATATCCCTTTTTACGGATCGGTCTGTCAGGCCTGATGTAGCCATGACTGGTGAAATTACCTTGAGGGGACTCGTTCTTCCCGTGGGCGGGATTAAGGAAAAGGTGCTGGGTGCCCACAGGGCCGGGATAAAAGAGATTATTCTGCCCAAGCGCAATGCCAGGGATCTTGATGAGATACCTTCTCAGGTCAGGGAGACCATGAAATTTCACTTGATATCCAGGGCGGATGAGGCAGTAAGTGTGGTGTTCAAATCTAAGGGACGGGAAAAACGTCAGGTTGACACCTCAAGACGAATTAAGTAAATTTGTCCGATTTTACTGATTATTTGCCGTGAAAAAAGCTCAAGGTAACTGAGTACCCATTCGTATGAAAAATTGGGATTTAAACAAGCATGTTTGATAATCTGAGTGAGCGCCTGAATTCCGTATTCAAACGCCTTAAGGGTTACGGAAAGCTTTCAGAGGAGAATATCCAGGAGGGGCTGAGAGAGGTCCGTCTTGCCCTTTTGGAAGCCGACGTAAACTATAAGGTGGTAAAGGACTTTATTGCTCGGGTGAAAGAGCGGGCTGTGGGGCAGGAGGTGATGGAAAGCCTGACTCCGGCCCAGCAAGTTGTGAAAATAGTCCATGAGGAGCTTATGGCCTTACTCGGGGGCCATAATAAGAGGCTCGATCTGGCTGGACGCCAGCCTGCAGTTATACTTCTGGTGGGTCTTCAGGGTTCCGGTAAGACCACGACTGCTGCAAAGCTCGCTCGCTGGTTGAAATCAAAGGGTCGCAAACCCTACCTTGTGCCTGCCGACGTTTACAGGCCCGCGGCCATAGAGCAGCTAAAGATTCTTGGGGACCAGTTAAAAATTGATGTATTCCCTTCGGAGCCGGCCATGTCTCCTGTAGATATAGCTAGACAGGCAGTTGCCAAAGCGGAAGTTGCTCGCCTCGATACGGTTATTATTGATACTGCAGGCCGTTTGCACATAGACGAGGCCCTAATGGGGGAACTCAGGGAAATAAATGCTGTGGTGTCTCCTCAGGAAATTCTGCTTGTGGCAGACGCCATGACCGGGCAGGATGCTGTCAATGTAGCTCAGAAATTTGATCAGGAACTTTCTATTACAGGCGTTGTGCTCACCAAGCTTGAGGGTGATGCCAGAGGCGGTGCCGCCCTTTCAATACAGGCAGTTACAGGGAAATCCATCAAACTGGTAGGTGTCGGTGAGAAACTTGACGCCATAGAACCCTTCCATCCTGACAGAATAGCCAACCGAATTCTCGGAATGGGGGATGTTCTCAGCCTGATTGAGAAGGCTCAGGATACCATTGACCAGAAAAAGGCCCTGGAGCTTCAGGACAAGCTTAAAACGGACAGTTTCACTCTGGAGGACTTCAGAGACCAACTGCGGCAGATAAGAAAGATGGGAAGTCTTGAACAAATTATTTCCATGATTCCCGGTCTAAACAAGATGAAGCAGCTAAAGGGGTTGGTCCCTGACGAGAAAGAGCTCATACGGGTGGAGGCTATTATTAACTCCATGACATCCCAGGAGCGCAGGAGTTACACTATCATCAATGCCAGCCGGAGAAGGAGGATAGCCAATGGTAGTGGCACTGCGGTCCAGGATGTAAATCGGCTCCTCAAAAATTATGCAACAATGAACAAAATGCTCAAAAAGATGAGGAAATCAAAATTTAAACAGTTCCCTAAAGGGCTTTTGCCCTTTTGAATTATTTTCGGAGGTAAATATGGCAATAAAAATTCGTTTGACCCGGCATGGACGCAAGAAAAAGCCGTTTTATCGTGTGGTGGCGGCAAACTCCGAGGCTGCAAGAGATGGAAAATTTCTCGAAATCCTCGGCACCTACGATCCTCTAAAGGACCCGGCGGAATTCAAGATTGACTCATCCAAGGTAGACAAATGGCTGAGTTTGGGCGCTAAGCCAACAGATACAGTGAGGTCCTTGCTTAAAAAAGTCAGCCACCCACTGGAACCTGCTCAACAGTAAAACACTATAATACCGCCACATGATGATATTGACTGCGGAGGCGAACGATGAAGGAGCTGGTTGAATACATAGCAAAGGCACTGGTAGATAATCCTGAGGCGGTGCAGGTAAACGAGGTCGAAGGAGAACAGACCTCGGTTATAGAACTTAAGGTATCCAAGGAAGACCTTGGAAAGGTGATAGGCCGGCAAGGCCGTACCGCCAGAGCAATGAGGACCATACTCAATGCTGCATCCACAAAACTGCGGAAGAGGTCGGTCTTAGAGATACTTGAATAGTTGATGGGCACTGATACCTTCTTTTTTGTCCTTGGCAGGATTGTAAAGACCCATGGAATACGTGGTGAGGTGCAAGTGTATTCCTACTCGGATGTAGAGTATTTTTTAGGCTACAAAGACCTTTTTGTTCAGGGCAAATACGGCGACAAGGTGCCTCAAAGGGTGCTTAAGGCCCGCGTCAAAAAAGGTCAAAGCGTGATCCTGGCACTTGAAGGTGTGGTTGACATAACACAGGCAGGATCTTTTGTGGGTAAAGAGATCTTCCTGGATAGAGCCAAGCTGTCGCCACTGGCTGAGGGAGAGTATTACTGGCACGAGATTGAGGGACTTTCTGTGGTAAATGCCAGAGGGGAAGAATTGGGAATTTTGTCTGATGTCTTGGCAACAGGCGCCAATGATGTCTATGTGGTTAAAGGTGACAGGGGAGAGATCCTTGTGCCTGCTGTTGATCAGATGGTAAAAAAAATCGACCTTAAGAAGGGCGTTATGGTGGTAGATCTTCCCCCTGGCCTTGTTGAGGCCAATGCTCTTTGACATAGTTACTATCTTTCCCCATTTTTTTGATTCATCCTTAAAGGATGGGGTGATGAGGCGTGCTATTGAGGCAGATATCCTGAAGGTCAGGACAGTCAACCTCAGGGATTTTACTACAGACAGGCATCGGACCACTGATGACAGACCCTTTGGTGGTGGAGAGGGCATGGTGATGAAGCCCGAACCAATCTATAAGGCCCTTGATGTCCTGGAAAAAGAGCCGCCTGAGGCCAGGGTCATTTTGCTAAGCCCCAGGGGAAAGTTATTTGATCAGGCTCTGGCCGGGGAGCTTGCTCAGCTCCAGCGGCTTATCCTTATATGTGGTCGATACGAAGGAGTGGATGAGCGAATCCGAGAGCACTGCGTAGATCTTGAGTTGTCTGTCGGAGATTATGTTCTGTCCGGCGGCGAGATCGCCGCCCTTGTAGTGATAGAGGCCGTTAGCAGGCTTATACCGGGTGTCCTGGGATGTGAGTCATCAGCAGAGAAGGATTCTTTCAGTGACGGGCTCCTGGAATTTCCTCAATACACCCGTCCCAGGATCTTTAATGACTGGGAGGTCCCGGAGGTATTACTGTCCGGAGATCATACAAGAATTGCAAAATGGAGAAGGGAACAATCCCTTGGCCTTACTTATGAACAGAGGCCGGAACTCCTTCACAATGCCCGGTTGGATGAAAAGGACATTAAATACCTCAGGAGCCTGGGGTGGGAAGAAATCTGATCTACCTTGCCCTGGTCCATTATCCGGTCCTGAATCGGCACGGTGAGTTAATAACCTCGGCCATTACCAACCTGGACATCCATGATATAGCAAGGCTGGCCCGGACCTATGAGGTGTCGGCATATTACCTGGTCACTCCATTGTCTGATCAGCAGGTATTGGCACGACGCCTGATTGGTCACTGGCTGGAAGGAGTCGGGGGGGATATCAATCCGGATAGACGGGAGGCCATGGGGCTTATAAGGATTGCGGGAGATATTGAAAAGGTCTGTAGCGAGATAACCCTTGAGACAGGAAGAAGCGTTCTTGTATATGCCACTACTGCCAAAAAATGGCCAAATTCTGTGGATTGGTCCGGTTTGCGAAAAAAAATAGAAGATCAAGGCCGTGACAGCATTTTGCTTCTCTTTGGCACTGCTTCCGGATTTGATAACAGTGTGCTTGAAAGTGTTGATGGGGTAATTTCCCCTATAGAGGGTAATCGGGAATACAATCATTTGCCGGTCCGCAGCGCAGTTGCAATAACTCTGGATCGGCTTCTGGGTGATAGGAATTAATAATGTTGAATGTTGAATTGTGGTAAAAAAAGCTTTATTAATTTGGCATTCAATATTTTCAGGAGGATATAGCTGATGGAAATTTTGCGTAGACTTGAACTTGAAGACATGCGAGCAGATATTTTGGACTTCAGGCCCGGAGATACGGTGCGTGTTCATGTCAAGATTCGGGAGACAGAGGAAAAGGAACGTATACAGATATTTGAAGGCGTGGTAATCAGCCGCAGGGGCAGCGGCATGTCTGAGAGTTTTACTGTAAGAAAGATCTCTTACGGCGTTGGCGTAGAGCGCGTTTTCCCCATACACTCTCCTATAATCGAAAAAATAGAATTGGCAAAAGAAGGCCGCCACAACCGGGCCAAATTTTACTATCTACGTGGTCTAAAGGGTAGGGCGGCACGGCAAAAGGTGAGTCCTCGTTCTTGATTTCATGAAAACCGGTAGCAGAGATTCCGGACTGGATCTCTTGTACTTTGAACGTAGTCTGTGGGACCACGATCTCGATCCGGTTGCAGGTCTTGACGAAGTTGGCCGTGGGTGTCTGGCAGGGCCGGTGGTGGCGGCTGCTGTAATACTTTCACCTGATATTCATCTTCCGGGTGTCTGGGATTCAAAGTTCCTTTCCTCAAAACAGAGGAAAGTCCTTAACAGGGCGATAAGAGAAAAGGCCCGGGCGGTCTCTGTGGCCCAGGTGGAATCTGATGAAATAGACCGGATAAATATCCTGAAGGCCAGTCTTAAGGCAATGGCCCAGGCCGTTGATAATCTGGACCTGCGGCCCAGAGCCTTACTTATTGACGGCAATCAACCAATTCCTCATACTTTGCCTCAGAAGACCTTGGTAAAGGGAGACCAGAGGTCTCTTTCCGTGGCAGCCGCATCAATAGTGGCCAAGGTCTTTAGAGACAGCCTTATGGAAGAAATGCACCGGCATTATCCCCATTATAATTTTGCAAGTAATAAAGGCTATGCAACTTCAGAACACCGTAAGGCTATCAGGCTCTATGGCTGTTGTCCGATCCACAGGAAAACCTTTAAAGGAGTGCGGGAGTATACAACAATATCCCAGGAGTACGATTGAGACGTAGGTAGCCGTTAGCGGGTTCAGATTTTCAGTAACCTCTGAACCT
>CAZPBZ010000004.1:0-4133 GCA_964584765.1 uncultured Thermodesulfobacteriaceae bacterium | reverse complement strand
AGTTATGCCAAGGAATTAGGGGAAAAGGCAGAGAGACTCGCTGAAGCCTTTTTCATGGATAAGGGATATCATGTCCTTGAGCGAAACTACCGGGTGCGGTGTGGTGAGATAGACCTGATTCTTGAGGATCGCTCACGGATAATCTTTGTGGAAGTAAAGTCCCGGTTAAGCGCTAAATATGGTCTGCCCCAGGAGGCAATAACCTATCACAAAAAGCGTCAGATTATACGTGTTGCCAAGTGGTACCTCCAGAAAAAGGGTTGCCTGGAAAGGGAAATTCGATTTGATGTCTTGGCAATCAGGTTTCATGGTACGGGAAAACCGATCATTGAACATATACCTTGGGCGTTCGACATAGAAGAGTAGCGGAATCACTTTTTGCGGTATAATCTTTTTCTGATATGGCGCTGCTTCTGTATTTAATCAAAAAGATCCTTACTCTTGGGCCCACTTTCCTGGGCATAACCCTCATATCTTTCATGGTAATGCATCTTGCTCCGGGTGAGCCCATGAGCCTGCAGGCCGACTTTAATCCCAAGATGACTCCTGAGATGAGAGAGCGTCTGAGGGCCCAGTATGGCCTGGACCGGCCCCTGCACATACAGTACTTGCAATGGCTTAAAGGGCTTGCTGTGCTGGATCTTGGGCGGTCGTTTTCCCCGGACAGGAGACCTGTTTGGGACAAGATCAAGGAGCGGCTTCCGGTTACGCTGCTCATAAACGTCCTGGCAATAGGCTTGATACTTGTAGTTGCGGTCCCCCTGGGTGTGGCTGCTGCCGTGCGTCATAACAGCTTTTTTGATCAGGTCACTACGGTCCTTGTCTTTATTGCCTATGCTGCCCCGGCTTTCTGGGTGGCCCTGCTTCTCATGCTCTACTTTGGAGTACACCTGGGATGGCTGCCCATATCAGGGCTCCACAGCCTTATGGGATATGAACAGATGTCAGGTTGGGAAAAGCTGCTGGACTGGTGCCGTCACCTGATACTGCCGGTGCTTGTATCTGCTCTGGGCGGACTTGCAGGGCTGTCACGCTATACCAGATCCTCAATGCTTGAGGTCTTAAGGCAGGACTATATTACTACTGCAAGGGCAAAGGGTCTGCCGGAAAGAAAGGTGATATACCGGCACGCCTTGAGAAACGCTCTCTTACCCTTAATAACCATCCTGGGCCTGTCTATTCCGGGCCTTATAGGCGGCAGTGTGATCTTTGAATCCATCTTTGCAATACCGGGAGTAGGTCAGCTCATGTGGACCAGCGTTATGGCCAGGGACTATCCTCTGCTCATGGGGAACCTGGTGATAGTTTCGGTGTTGACATTGCTTGGAAACCAGTTGGCCGATATCGGCTATGCCCTGGCAGACCCGAGAATTCGTACAGGCGTTCAGATGGAGGATTGAGGGATTGAGGGGTCGATTGGCATACAATCCTTTGGCAGTGGTAGGGTTTTTAATAGTGGGACTTCTCTGTCTTGTTGCCCTTTCCGCCCCCTGGCTTGCCCCTTATGATCCACAGGCAATAGATACCTGGCACATTCTTGAGTCACCTTCAAAGGCCCATCTACTTGGTACGGATCCACTTGGCAGGGACTGTCTTTCAAGGCTTATTTATGGAGCGAGAATATCCTTGCTGGTGGGGATTGTAGCTGTCGGGATTGCAACAGTCATTGGCACTATCCTTGGTGCCCTTGCCGGATTTTACGGCAAGTGGATAGACGGGCTGATTATGCGTTTTGTGGACATAATACTTTGCTTCCCCACTATTTTTCTCATAATGGCTGTTATTGCCTTTCTTGAGCCATCAATCTTGAACATCATGGCGGTGATAGGTCTCACAAGCTGGATGGGGGTGGCCCGGCTTGTAAGGGCGGAATTCCTGAGTCTCAGGCAGCGTGATTTCGTAATGGCAGCCAGGATATCAGGTGCCTCCAATGCAAGGATAGTCTTTTCACATATTTTGCCAAATGCAGTGGCCCCTATTCTTGTGGCAACTACACTCGGAGTCGGTGGGGCAATTCTCACTGAGAGCGCCCTTAGTTTTCTCGGAATCGGGGTGCAGCCTCCTACCCCAAGCTGGGGTAACATGCTTACTGAAGGCAAGGACAACCTGGAAATAGCCTGGTGGCTTTCGATGTTCCCAGGTCTGGCAATCCTCGTGACCGTACTTGGCTACAACCTGTTGGGAGAGGGGCTGAGAGACGCCCTGGATCCAAGGATAAGATCGGATTGAAGTTGACTATATGGCCGGCAACTCCATCAGCGGAGGGAATATGCAGCGGTATTTCTGTTAATCATAGTTGCTTTCTTCCTGAAATATTACGTAATCATTTCCATGAAATTACGGCATAAATTGCTCTGCTCATGCTGCTTTGGCTATTCTCCTGAGTGCATGAGCACCCCAAAACCAACCTGTATGATAAAAGCATAAGCCTGTCGACTAAATACTGTCTTTCAAAAAACGGCGCGGCTTTGCCCAGTCCCTCCCAAGCGTCTGGTTCGGTCATTCATTCTGCATTCATATTCTTCAGGATTTTCTTTGCTAATGGCTCTTTGATTTCGGTGTGTCCGCTATAACTATACCACTTCACTACGTCTCGCAGATCTCTCACAACTACATTTGTATTTCTGTAAGCTCTGATGAATCCGTATAGGGAATCAAGGCCCCCGCGGTTCTTTTTTTCCAAACGTGCTCACGGTGAGCAGCGTCATAAGCCATCCTTTTGCTGGGGAAGGCAGCTGCAACCCTAACAATTATCCTTTTTTCTTCCTCTGTAAAAGGTTCGGCCTCTGATTCGTCGGCGCCCCGGATTAAGTCTACCAATTCGCTGTAATTATTAAGTTGTGGACCAAATGGTAAGGCTGCATAGGTCGCGCCAGTAATGCTTTTGCCAAGCTCGTTAAATGCAAGCATATCAGCATACCACAAATGCTTTGCATCAAATAACAACTTATTACCATCAGCAAGGAACTTGCAGCCTAATTCCTCTTCGATCGCTATCATTACCAACTTAACTCTTGGGATTGATATCGCAGCCCTGTTTCCAGTGTAGGGGTTTCCAACTCGCCCCCCTCCAAATGCGCTCTTGAGTGCCTGGTTCATCGACTTGGTTTGTATAATACCATTCTCCCATCTTTTAATGCTTACAACACCAACACCGGCTTTTCTTGCAAGTTCCTTTTGAGTCCATCCTAACTCTTTCCTTTTTCTTTTTATCTCCTTTCCAGTTAATAAACCTTTTGCCTCTCTGTAAGCATCGGCTATTGCATTTTGTATTGCAGCAGCCTGTTCTATCGTTCCAACGCTAATTCCGCATTCGTCGCATACATAAGTTTCGGCCCAGTATTTAACGTCTATCTCCCTAAATGTTTTCTGTTTTTCAACCCTTTTTAGGGACATCTCTCCATGATCATTTGGGCAATTAACGGCATCTTTCATCACTTTGCCCTCCTCCATTCGTTGTTTTAAGCTCACCCTATGGTCTATTTTTATGTAATGAAACCAAATATAATTTATCGTTCTTTATGCAAAATTTAAGGTAGACCTTGCAACCCAACCTTTTACTTTTCCATTTAAACGCGAATAGCTCAGAATTTTTAATTTCTCTCTCATAAGATCTCTGTGGAGGATGATCTCCAGCATAATGTTGAATCTCAACCTCGACTAAAAGCTGCTTTAAAATTGTATTTAGGTTTTCAATTCGATACCCCAATTCAATAGCATCTTCGGCAATCACGTCCGGTTCTATTATGAAGATGTCTGCCTTCTCAACAGCGGCTTTTGACCGTTCTATTTTAATATAGATTTCCCTTTTTGACGGTCTTTGCATTTAATCGCACACACCTCCTTTGAATAAAGGGTCATGGCCAACGGGTATCAATTGATACTTTTATGTACATAATGGTATCATTTGATACCCATGTCAAGAAAAAAATTAAAATAGGTCTAATTCCACTAACAATAGTTGGAAGAACGGGAAATCAACGGTGTCCAAAATTATAGAGAAAAACTCGCAATATTACTAAGACAGGAGGTGGTCTGAGACGAAGCGCAGGTGGCTGGGAAGGTGTTTTTGAAGGAATTCGGTATATCCCGGCCTTCAGTCTCGCAGGCCATCAAGCGAGGTGAAAAATTTG
>CAZPBZ010000003.1:1660-19755 GCA_964584765.1 uncultured Thermodesulfobacteriaceae bacterium | reverse complement strand
TCAATTAACAGGGCCACCGGAAAATTGGAAAACAGGTTCGCCACCGGAAAAGAGCAGTTGCCATTGTGCATTTCCGGAACCACGCATTCTCCTGTGAAAATATTTCGATAAACCTTTTTATCAACATGCTCAGAAGGGACGTCAATCCGCGTGTCAATCCACACTCCGGAGCCTATGGGCCTTGCTTCCGGGTCAAAACCGCAGAGTTCCACACAAAGCCTTGGCGCTGCCACGATAGCTATCCTATCTTTGAACCTTCTTGCGAAGGCGCATACATGTTCGGCCTTTGTCCCATTAGCGGGCAAGGGCAGATACGTTCCGTATTGAAACAGCTCCGGATGCTCCCAGCGCAGAGACAGGGTCCTCCATGTGAGATACAGTTTGATCCTTCCGTCCTCCATGTCTTCCATAAGTTCCTGCACGCGTCCTGCCAGTACTTCGTCCGGTACGGACAGAAAGGCTGCAAGATCGCGGAGGATCTCCCGTGTGCGGCCGAAATCCACCGGACTTCTGTTGTCCGGATCCACCAGACTGAAGGACCACACCTCATTACCCTGATAGATGTCCGGGACTCCGGGAACGGTCAGTTTCAGCAAGGTCTGTGACAGGCTGTTGAACATGCCGAACCATGCAACTCGCTCCTGAAACGGAAGGAACTCCTTGAGGAACTGGTTGTCTCCCTCATTGCTGATAAGCCCTTGAACGAACTTGAGAAGTGCATCCTCATATTCCAGGTCGGGATTGATCCAGCTACTGTGGACCTTTGCCTCCCTTGCCGCCTTGATCATGTATTGTTCAATGCGCCTGCGGAAAACAGCGAGCCCTTTGTCATCAAGGTGCCCTATGGGCCACGCCCCGATCAGGGTCTGGTACAGTGCGTACTCGTCATTCTCGAACAGGGCTGTTTCCCGGTCGAGGTTTCGCTTCATCGAGCGGTTGAGCAGGCTCCAGCGGGTCACAGCCCTCCCCCAATCGACGGGAATCTCGGATAGTACGCTTATCCTCGCCCGGACGTCTTCGCTCCGCTTGCTGTCATGGGTGGAGGTATTCAGCATGGAATGGGGCCAGCTTGCTGCCCTTTCCTGATTCAGGTGGTGAAAGGCAGAGATCGAAACTCCGAACCGGCGAGGTTCCCCACCCACTTCATTGAGTGATATCAGGCGATTGTATATGTAAAAGGCCGTGTCCTCCTGGCCCTTGGCCATTACAGGCCCGGTATATTGTTGAAACTTCATGGCAAAATCCACTACGGCCTTCCCGTACCCTTGGTTCTTTCCCTTTGTTATGTCTATCAGGAGCACCTCTCTGATGAAATCATAGATATTCGTGTCGGCCGCACGGCTCCTTTTTCGGGCCTGAGCCATAGCCCAATCCACGTAGCGCCGGTCCTCCGGGGTAATCAGTTCTCTGGTGACGTAAGTACGGTACACTGGAAAACAGGCGACCACTTCCGAAAGAGCGTCCCTCAAGCCGTTCAAGGTAAAGTCCCTGGTGTGCCGGTCTGATTCAGAGATGCGATTGAGTTCACTGGCAAGAACGTTGAGTTCACTGGCAAGGGCCACTCGCATAATGAGCTTCTTGCACTGGTAGAGCAGTTCCTCGAAATCGAGCCTGTTGCCCACGAACTCCGTGTAGATCCTGTCCATCTCCTGTTCCGTTTGAGTGTTCACAAAGAGACCGCCTACCAGGTTGGCAAAATCGTATCCTGTTGTTCCGTGGACCTGCCAGTCTTCGCGAAGCCTTTCGTGGCCGGCAAGGATCTTTTCCACCACCACGTATATGGGGTCCGGAGCTCTCGCACTCTTGTTGGAGACCGGGCTGTTTTCTCCCTTGGTCTCTCCCAAAATTTGCCCACGTACTTCGTCATTGAGCCTCCGGTAGTATTCAGCAGGATCATAGAGACCGTCCGGGTGATCTATGCGCAATCCGTCAACTTTCCCCTGACTTATAAGATCCAGCACAAAGCTGTGGGTTGCTTCGAAGACCATGGGGTTTTCTGTCTTGAGTCCGGCAAGATCATTGATGTCGAAGAAACGGCGGTAGTTGATCTCATCCGAGGCCACACGCCAGTGAGCGAGTCGATAGGCCTGGGCTTCGAGCAGGCGGTGCAGAAGACAGAAACTGTCGGCATCCCCTTCGGTGCCGTTAAAGAGGACTACATTTTCACGAATGAAACTGTCGATCTCCGGGTATTCCGTGCAGAGCCTCGCCAGGTGTCGCTTATGGACTTCCTTGTCACGAAGGCGGGTCTCCAGCCTCTCCTTCTCCAGGTTGGTTGGTAGGTTTTTAAAGGCGGTAATCAGGCTCTGAAACTCGAGAAAACATTGGACTTCAGCCCCGAGACGGGCCTCCATCCTCTCGGGTCCATGACCCAGTACAAAGGCATATGTCGCTGGGTCTACGGGGAAAAGGTGGTCATAATAGGAGATTCTGAACTCGCCTTTCTTGTCATCAAAGGTCAGCCTGAGAAGGCCGGTTTCCAGGACTGTACCGTAGTGGTCTTCCAGTATCGGCAAAAGGACCTTGCCCCGCAACTCCTCCTTGACCGGCCACCAGTCGATATCAAAAAAGGCCGCATAGGGAGAAGCCTGTCCGTTTTCCAGGACATCAATCCACCAGTCGTTGTCGCAGCCGATACCCATGTGATTTGGCACCAGGTCCAGGATCTGGCCCATTCCGTGATGGTTAAGTGTCTCAACGAAATGGACGAAGTCTTCCCAGGCCCCGATCTCGGGGTTCAGCTCGCTGTGGTCTATGATGTCATAACCATGAGGACTCCCAGGACGGGCCTTCAGATAAGGCGAGGAGTAACAATGGCTTATACCCAGTTGTCTGAGATACGGAACAATATCCGTCGCCTGGGCAAAGGTGAAATCCTTGTTGAACTGAAGGCGGTAGGTCGCAAAGGGAATCCTGGCCCTCGCAATTCCGGGCCCTTTTTCTGGAGATACAGAAGGCCAGGCCCTTGCTCCTCCTCTTTCCCACCGCAGGACCCTGGCAAGAGATTCAATGCGCGGATCTTCCATGAGGACTTCGAGATCAATCGGGAGCTTTCTGCGCCAGTTTGGATACTGTTCCATCGTCCCCGGGAGATTTACCTGTTCCAATTGACCAAAGATGTCCTCAAGCTGGAACATCAAGATATTGGAAGGGGTACGGGCCAAGTAGAGATGAATCGCGTTCACCAACTCAGTAGTCATCTCCGGGGCCGAGGCCGGATCCACCCCTATACCCTTCGGAAGCATATCTTGGCGCTCAAGGGCGACAAGGAGGCGGGCCCGGTCCTGCGCCCTTCCCACAATCTGGGCTTCCCGCAAAGAATCTTCCGGGAAAAGACCCAGATTGGTTCTTACCACCAGATCCCATCCCCGCCAGTATCCGGAAAGGGTAGGAAGATCGTGGGTGCTCACGGCCACCAGGGCCTGATCGGGGTAGTCATGAGGGACCTTGAATCTCCCATCCGCTTCCCTTTCGAAGTAAAAGAGCCGGCAGGACAGCACGCCCAGGGATTTCAGGGCCCTGCACACCTCATCCGGTACCGTGCCAAGGTCCTCACCGATCACGAGGCACCTGTTTCTCCGGCTTTCCAGGGCCAGGATTCCCAGAAGGTCCTTAAGGGGGTAACGAACATAGGCCCCTTCAGCTGGCTTGCTTTCCGGTGGCACCCAGAAGAGCCTCATGAGTCCCATCACATGGTCAATCCTTAGGGCTCCTGCGTAGCGCATGTTGGCACTAAGGGTGGCGATGAACGGGGCATAAGCCGCCTCTACAAGCCTATCCGGGATCAAGGGAGGGAGCCCCCAGTCCTGACCGTTGAGGTTAAAGTCGTCGGGAGGGGCCCCGATACGGACGCCAAGGGCATATAGATCCTGATGGACCCAGGTCTCTGCCCCTGCCGAGTCAACACCGACGGCCAGATCTTCATAGAGCCCTACCTTGAGACCCATCTCCATGGACTGCCGTCCAACCGCACCAAGTTGCAGATCCGCTTGCCATTGAAGGTATTGGAAAAATTCAACCCGTTCCTGGTGTGTTGATGAAAATTCGGCCACCGCCTGGGACTTCGGGTTACGATAGGTCTCTGGCCAGGCCGGCCAGCCACGGGCCCCGGGGGCCTCTTGGTGAAAGTATTCTTGAAGGGCCTCAAAAAGTCCGTAGTTGTATAGCTCCTCGCCTCCCTGGTCTTGAAAAGACCGAAAGGCCCTGCATCTTTCGTCCCCGTGCTCCAGATGGTGGGTGCGGAAATGTCTGTAAAGTATTTCCATGACAGGGCGTTTCGCTGCGGCCACCTCATTATAGTCCACAAGCTCGCCTTCCCTGAGGGAGGCAAGCCTGGCCTGAAATTCCGGATTCTTAACCATATCCCGTGCTTCCTCGCACTCGGAAAAATCCGCTATGGCTTCCACGTCCAAATAGAGGAGGTTTATGAAAAGCCTGCTTGACGGGCTGTAGGGACTTGCATATCCAGGGTCTTCCGGGAACAAGGCATGCATGGGATTGACACCGAAGATGCCTGCGCCCATATCGGCACAGCATGAAACAAGGGTCTTGAGGTCCGTCAAGTCCCCGACACCCCAGTTACGTCTGGAACGGAGGGCATAGAGTTGTACTGCAGGTCCCCAGACACGTCCCTCCTTGAGCCCGTAAGGTGTGTAGCAAGTACCGGGAGCAACGATGAGTCGCATGACCCCTGAGAGCCCGCGCCCTCCCTCCACCTGACGAATTTCCAGTTGATGATAGCCTGGGCTGGGCATCACAGGGAGAGAGAGTATGCACTGGACATGGGTTTCCCCCTCCACCTCGCCGCGGTGTTTCACTTCCAGCTCTTTGGGCAAGAAAGTATCACTGTGATAATCTCCTCCCTCCTCCCTGAGTGACCATTCAAATCCGTTTCCGGTATCAGTCTCAGGAAGCCTGACCGTGACCCGGACCGGAGACTCGGTCTCCCTCACAACCAGGACAGGGTCCAGCAAACGCCGCCAGAGAAGGGCTTTCTTCTCGGCCAGGGCGGAACGGACAGAGGCTTCGTCATCCACCGGCAGACCCATGACTCTCAACAGATCCAATTTGGTCTTCTCAGAGACCTTATGAGATCTGCCCCAGATATCGTGATATCCGGGTTCTATCCCGCAAAGTTCAGCCAGTTGATCAAGCACATTTTCGTTCATAAGTTTATCCTTCGGCAACAGATAATGGTCTGTTCAACTGCAACAGGAAAATCACAAACCATCCCTTCTCAGGTACTCTCAAGTCCTCAGGGCACTTGGTCTTCTATTTTATCCAAATCCCAATAAGCCGGGGCCATGTCCCTGTTTAAGTCATTATTATCCTTTTTTCCATAGGATCAAGCCGAAAGGCCGGGCCCTAAAATGCCATGCCGACACTGAAGTGGACGGCGTAAAGGTCCTCGCCCCTGGTCTTGTCCCTGTTTGTGTTAATCGCGAAATCGATCCGCGCGGCCCCTACCGGCAGGAGGTACTGGATGCCGCAGCCGACGCCGGGGCGGAAGTCCTTGAAATACTGCTCGAACGTGTCGGACAGGATCCTGGACCGGCTCTCATAGGGCGGGAGGCCGAGTTCGGACCGAGTTCGGTTCGGGGAAACATTGCCATAGTCGAAAAATACTGTCCCTGTCAGGTTGCCCATCAGGCGCTGCCGTAATTCAACGTTGATCACATTGAAAGCCAACCCGCCGGCTGGATCTCCCGAACCGTCCCTGGGCCCCAGTTCGGACTGCCGGAAGCTGCGAACCGTGTTTTCACCCCCGTTGAAGAACCTTTCGGAGACAGGAAGGTTATAGTCGTCGGGACCCGGGATGATCAGACCCGTGCCGTAACGCAGACCCAGGATCGTATTCCTGGCCAGGGACATAAAAAAGCGCATTCCCCCTGTCACGCGGGAGAATGTGATTTCGCCGCCCAGCACCCTGTCGGCGTGCTCTATGGAGATAAATGCCTTTTGACCACGGGTAGGAAAAAACAGATCGTTTCGGGTGTCGTAGGTGGTCTGAAAATTGACTGCCGTCAGGTCGTAGTCTCTGGGGATATCCGCTTCTGCCGCGTCAGAAGCGAGATCAGTCAATTCGGTAATGCGAAAACCGTACCCCGCATTGACGCTCAGATGTTTTGAAAGGCTTTTTGAAAACTGCATGGATGCGCCCGTATCTTTGCGGGTGAACGAGGGCTCTTCACGCTGGCTGTAATAGGCGGGCAGATCGGCCTTGACGTCGGTGTTCAGAAACCATGGATCGGACAGGGTCGCGACCAGGCCCCGGGCCTTGATGGAGCCTGAAACGTCCAGGGAGCCCATTCGACCGGTACCGAATAGGTTTTTTTCAAGAAAACCGGCTCTCAGCCTCAATTTTTCGTAAGACCCCCACCCCGGCTCAACGTACAGTTCCTTGGACGGGGCTTCCTTTACGTCTATGACCAGCGGCCACGAATCGGTTCCCTCCCGCTCTTCGAGACGCACATCCACTTTTTGGAAAAGGCCCGTTCGATACAGTTGACGGAAGCTCTGGTTCTGCTTTTCAAGGTCGAACCGATCGCCCGGCTTTGCGGACAGGCGGCTGCGAATGAATTTTTCTCTTGTCTTCTCGTTCCCCCGGACCACGATGTCTGAAATCGTGACCAAGGGTCCTTTGTCGATGGCGGCGACCAGCACTACCCCCCTGGGCTCGTGCCCCTGCGTTTCCTCGATTTCGACAACCGCATTCGGGTAGCCGAGATTTCCATAGACCTCGATTACCCGGCTCTGCAGGACAAGCTTTCGCCGGCGAAAATAAGGCTTGCCGACCAGTTCGCCGCGCTGTTTTCTCAGGGGATCTTCCGCATCCGCGAGCAGATCTCCCTGAAAACGAACGTCGCGAATCGTGTACCGCAGGCCTTCCAGTACCTGGATGGTGACGGTAGCCTGGGTCCTGTCCTCGGAAAATGAAATTCGAGGTGGCTCCACAACTGCTTGCAGGTATCCCTGAGAGATATAAAACTCCCGAATCTGTGAAATGGCCGACTGAATATTTGACTTGACGAACAGCAACTTCCCCTGGCCGAAAGCGCTTGTCTTTTCGCCCTCGAAAAACGGAATCAATTTCTCGGCGTCGAGTCCGGCTGTTCCGGCAATGTCGATCTTCTTGACGATGACGCGTGGGCCCTCCGAAATGCTGAACGTGACGACCTGCCTGTCTCCGACTCGCTCCGTCCGATAGTCCACCTGTGCAAAGGCATACCCCGCCTTTCGATAGGCGATTTCCATCTGAAAGGCCGCATCGTCCACATCCGAACGGCGCTGCCCCTGCCGCTCAAATGCCTTCAGTTCTTGCGCGGCGGCATTTCGCAGGGCCGTCTCACTTAATGCAGCGTTGCCCTGAAAACTGATTTGATAGGTTTTCTCACGATCCGGAGCGAGTTCAATGTCTTCGCCTTTCACGGGGAGGGGCGATAAAACCGTGACCAGAATCGCGGTCAAAATCGGGTAAATCAGCCGGTGCGGCAGTCGTTTTCGAAACCGGGCTGAGACGTCCTTATTTGAACCTGAAGACAATTTTGACCCCCGCATTGTAAAAATCGAAAACATCTTTTTCGCCCGAGATATACAGAGTGTCTCCATCACGAAGGAACCCCTCGACCAGGCGGAACTGGGCGTCGACGGTGTCATCGCCCGTGCGCGTCACGGCCCTGCCGATGTCAATTTCGAACCGGTCGAGAACGGACTCCTCCGTTTCCGGCCTTTGCCGTAAGAACCATCTGGCAATCAGGTCCCGGCCCAGATATACGGCGACATTCATTTTCTGCCGTTGAGAAGGGGTGATGCCTCCCGTGGACTCCGGGAGCCGGCCGATCAATATCAGAAGCAGCAGATCCTCGTTGGAAAGCGGGGGAACCGAGCTGAGGGTGACCACGGGTTCGTCGTACGGCCCTTCCACCGCAACGGTGATATCGTATCCGGCCATGCGGGATTTCCCGATGAGCTCGAGTGCCGGCCGATCCGGCCTGCTCTTGTCGAACCGAATGACGCCTGAATCGAATACCAGGCTGCCTGCAGGAAGCGCAAGACGGGTCGGATCCACGTAGACGATGCCGGTAAGAACCGGGATTTCACCGGTGCCTCTGAGTTTGAGATCCGGTCGAATCGCTCCATTGATCAGGTTGTTTCGGACCCTGAACGGTTGTTTGGATGCGATGCGAACGTCAAAGCCGGTATTGCTGAATGGCGGTTCTCGAATGGAGAACAGCTGGAACCCGGCGGCGGTCTTGGGTTTCTCTGATCCCTTCAGAGCGCCGAGAACGTCGAAGTGCTTGAGAAAATGACCGTCGGTGATGGCCATTTCGCCGGCGAGGCTCAGGCGGGAGAGCGTGCCTTTGACCGTCAGGTCCGTATCGGCCCGCACCTTCACTCCCTCGCTCCGGTAGAAGAGAAGGTTTTCGCCCTGAACCCGCAGGTCCAGGTTGATGCCTGATTCGCTATGTCTCTGCAATGAACCAGTAACCTGAAAGGGGGCGCCGCCCAGCTCGCCGGTCAGCGTCAGCAATTGAAGCCGCTCCGGGGTGGCAAGGGCCTCCAGGTGTATGGCCTGTATGGAAGGCACGTCCATATCGGGCCGCAGTTCCCCATCGGTCAAGCGAATGGCGCCCGTGACTGCCGGATTGGATAAGGGGCCCTTTACGGACACGTCCGCCTCCAGTTCGCCGGAGATCCGCCGGATGCCGGGGCTTTCTTCAGCAAGCCAGCCCAGGTTTGGCACGCGAAGACGGCCTGTCAGGGCCACATGGCCCGGAACTTTTTGAGCGCCGTCACGAAAGATATCGAGCAATGCCGGGATGCCGGTCCAACTGCCTTCGGCGCTGAAGGTCAGATCCGGTGAGCTCACCCGCACGGTTTCGACCACGGCACTCCCTTTATTGAAGCGAATACGGCCGTCCATGTCGAAGGGTCCGGAAGGCATGGGTTTGACGTGAGGCGGTTTTTTGAGGTGTCGCCCCTGGAGGAGGATTTCTCCGGTAGGCGTCTCCCAGGTGCCTCTCATATGGAGTTCCCCGTGAAGGGAACCCTCCGGAGGAATATACTCGGGGTAAACGGAATTAATACCGCTCAGTTCGGACAGATTCACCGTCGCGTCAATGGACAGGGGACCCACCCTGAGTAGCGGCGGTTCCGCCACATTTATGGGAATGATGCCCGTGGCGGCAATCTCCTGTCCCTTGTCACCGCGCCATTCGAATCTCTGAATCGTTATGCCCTTTTTTTCGAGGATGAGATCGAAACGACCGGCCAGGGGGCCCAAGTCGTTGCGGCCGACCAGTTTTGCAAGCTCTCCCTCAATGGTCACATGGGGATCGTCCATCGGCCCGGTCAGGCGGGCGCGGGCATTCAGGCCTGAGAATTTCAGACGGTCGGTGACGAGGGAATCGAACCAGCCCTCGCCGGTACCGCCGGAGACGGAGACGCGAAGATCGGATTTTCCAACCCGGTTGATGACCCCGTCTATCTGTATGCCGCCGGCCGGCCCGCTTAGGGATACATCGTTCAACCAGAACTTCCCCCCGGGCACCAGGCGGATATGCGCCGGTTTGTCGAGTGCCAGCAGACGGGCCTGCCCGGAAAGCGCCAGCGTTTCGAGTTCCAGGTCGAACGTCGTGTCGTTGGCGTCCCGCAGAAGCTGCCCCGACAGCGAAACCTGACCCTGCGGCGCCTTTGCTTCGGCCATCTCGACCGTTATCCGCCTGCCGGAGCTGAAACCCTTCACCCTGGCGCTGTACAGATTGACGCCGCCCCACTGAATCCCTTTGAACGCCATATCGAATTGAGCGTCCGGATCGGTCCAAGGGCCTGAGGCGAGGAGGGTTCCATGGACAGACCCCTTGACGGAACATCCCTTGGGAAGCAAATTTTTCGTGTATGGGGCGAGATCCAAAACATCGAACTCGAATTGTGCGCCTTCGATCCGCCTTTTCTCAAAATAGTATGTCCCCCGTCCTGAGAACCGGTCTTCGCCGCGTTGAAACGCCAGCGATTTGATGACCGCCGCCCGCATGTCGGCGCTGGCCTGGAGCTTCATGTCCCCGACGGCCACATCCCAAAAAGACAGGTTTGTACCCCTAACCATTGCTGTCCCGCCTGGAGCCCTTAAGGTCCCCGTAAGTGTCACATCAGCACGAAGTGCCCCGCTCCACGGCGGAAGGGAAAGCATGCGGCTGATCTGCCCCAGATCCGCGATGTCTATATCCAGGCCGGCCTGAATCGCGGTATCCGCCAGGGGACGATTCCCTGCCGGGAGCGCTACCTGTGACGGCAACAGCCGGACGTGGCCGCCATCCCCGAAATCCATGCTGCCCATGGACAGGTCGATAATGCCGTTGTGCATCCGGCCCGCAAGCAGGACCCGATGGGATGGCACGGAATCCGCTTTACGGGACAAATCGACCCCCGCGGCCGAAAAGAGCATGGGGACGTCCCGGCAGTCGAGGGCAACCATGCCCGATACGGACTGTAAAAGGTCCCGCAAGTCCCCGGCGAAAACCGTTTCGACCGGCGCGGCGACGCCTTTTGCTTCGGCGATATTCGATCCGGTGCGAAGATACATCCGCTCGAGGGTAATCGTGCCGCCTCTTGCCGATCCGGCCGCCTCCAGTCGATCGGCGTTGAGGCCGTAAATACGTGCTTGGTCCAGTTGAAGATCCAGGTCAGCCTCCATGTCCCTCGTCCGCTCAAGGGGCAATACTACTTCGGATTTCATGGAAAGAGTTCCGGCGAGTTCGGGTTCGGGCGGTCTGAATAGATAGGCGATAGGCGCGAGGTGGATGCTGTCCACCTCCAGTTGGGCATTCACGGTCTTGTCATCGAATGTGCCCTTGATCGCTGCATGCCCCCCGGCCAGCGTGAATTTCGCATCAAAGGGTATTGCCGAAGGCCACTTTCCCAGTTCGAACCGAACGAACTCGGCAAGCGTACCACCCCCCAGCATCACCGGCCCGACGGCCAGTGCGCCGTTTTCATACTTGATCACAGCGGATAAGCTGGTTTTCCCGTCTTTCAGGTACGGATGGATCCAACGCCACTCACCGACTCTCAGCCGAAGCTCGCCGGTCGAGGCCGTTTCTCGGGTTTCCAGCTCGATTCCTTCAAACGTCGTCTCATACCCGGACTCGCGGAACGACACAGTCGCTTCCCGTATGTGTATCCGCGGGAGGACCTCCGGCAGAAAAATCGATTGCGTCAAGTCCGGGGAGTCCGTCGTTGCCGGCGATTCCGGTCGGGACGACAGGTCGAATTCCAGCCTTGCGCCCTCCAGCGTGATCGTCATACCGGCAATAAAGGCCTCGATGCCCTTCATAAGGGACCACAGCCGGTAATCCGCCCTGAGCCTTTGAATACGCAATCCGACCAGCGGTCCTCCTTTGGCCGGTTTCATGAGGGTTACGTCGGTTACCTCAAGACTCGTAACGTAGGAACCGTCAATGCTGCCGATTGCCGGACGGATCCCGAGGCTGGACTCGATGGAAGACTTCAGCAGTCTCTTGACGTGGGGGGCCAGCAGAGGGCCGCGAAAAAAATAGACCGCCGCGAGAACGGCCGACACGGCTACAAAGCCGACTACGGCCCATCTAAATATTTTTCCAGGTGGATGTTTCACGATATCACGGCCACAGTTTTTTCCGGTTTTCACCATCGGACACTTACCCGGCCGCCAACCGGAGTGTCTGGGCCTCTTTAGAAAAAAAGGGCCGAACTATTCCGCCCTACAGATCACCTCCCACGCATCGCGGGCGGATTCCGCATATCTGAACAAAAACAGGTCGTCCGGGGAGATGGTCCCCTCTTCCACGAGCGTCTCGAAACGGATGAGCCTTTCCCAGAAATCCTTTCCGAAAAGCAGCACAGGAATCGGCCTGATTTTCCCGGTCTGGATGAGCGTAAGGGTCTCGAAAAGCTCGTCCAGGGTCCCCAATCCGCCGGGAAAAGCCACCAGGGCCTTGGCCCGCATCAGAAAATGCATTTTCCTTATCGCGAAGTAATGGAACTGGAAGCTCAACTCAGGGGTAATATAGGGATTGGGCGCCTGCTCGTGGGGGAGCACGATATTCAAGCCGATGCTCTTGGCACCCGCCTCATGGGCCCCCCTGTTGGCGGCTTCCATGATTCCGCCGCCTCCGCCCGTCGTCACCACATGGGTGTTCCTGTCCGGTTTCTGACACTCGCGGGAGATCAGGCGGGCCAACTCCCTCGCCTCGTCATAGTACCTGCTGTTGGCGAGTGCCCGCCTGGCCCCGGCCAACCTGGCCGCGGCCGCCTCATCATCCGGGTTGGCCTCGGCTTCCTTCTCCGCGGCCCCGAGCCGGCTCTTGGCCGACTCTGGATCCGGAAGCCTGGAACTCCCGAAGATCACAACCGTGGACTTAATGCCTAATTCGTGCTGGACGAGTTCGGGCTTCAGCAGCTCGAGCTGAAGTCGGACAGGACGCAATTCGTCCCGGAGGATAAACTCCGTATCCTGGTACGCAAGCCGGTAGGAAGCGGACCGGGTTTGAGGGGAATCCACGTGCAACCGGGCGGACCGTGCATCTTCGTGGGCCGTCGGGAAGGGGCACATTTTCCGCGAATTCGAATCCATACATCCATCTCCCTAATCATTTTAAAGGCATCTTGCCCGCGGGTGGCCCTTTTCTAAGACTCCCTTTCACGCAGTTTGTCAAGCGCGGTGTTGGGCCCAAGGACGAGGAAATGGCCCCGCCTGGCTCTACCTTGGCCTCCCCTTTAAGAAACCAGCCCACGTACCACGGAGGCAAAAATCCCTGAGCCAGTTCCTTCGGCACGGTTCTGGTTTGAAAGAGAAGGGCACCTTCCCGTCCTTCAGGACAGACAGCCTTTTCATCCCCGAGATTTGCCAGCAATATCAGCGTAGTGCCGGTATCCAGGCTCCACTCTGCTGCAACAGTCCTGGGGCCAAGCAAGCGAGACCGACTTCCTTTTATCCCCATGCCTCTGAGCAGTGGAACGATCTTTTGTTTGCGGAGAGCAAGGAGCCTCTTATAGAAGCAAAGCCACTCTCTGTGTATCGTCTGTTCCAGACAGTCCCAATCCAGGATGGCGCTTTTAAAAGTTTCAAGGTCATTGGGGTCCGGGATATGTTCTCTGGCGGCAGGTTCCCGAAATGCGGTGAATTTCGCAAACTCCCTGCGGCGTCCCTGGCTTACGCTTGCGGCAAGCTCCGGGCCGAAATCACAGAAGAACGGAAAGGGCCGGCTGCACCCGAACTCCTCGCCCATAAACAGGAGAGGCGGAGACGGGGCCAGGAGCAGAACGGAAAGTGCTGCCTTTATGGCCTGTTCCCCGGCCAAATTGGTGATGCGCTCCCCGAAAGCCCTGTTTCCCACCTGGTCGTGGTTCTGCAAGAAAGAGACAAAGGCCGCGGGAGGAAGCCCCTGGCTGGGCTCGCCGCGGCCGGCCCCGTTTCGATAGCGGGACGGCTCACCCTGGTAGGCAAAGCCCTCGGCCAGACAACGGCCTAGATGTCGAGCAGGGTAATCGGCATAATCGCAGTAATAGCCTTCCGACTCTCCTGTGAGCAGGCAGTGAACGGCGTGGTGTATGTCGTCATTCCACTGGGCCGTGTACCACTGCGGCCGGCCCTTTGAATCCCGCCTGAGATACCTGGCGGCGTTATTGTCGTTTTCAAGCAACAGATGCACCTGCCGGTCCTCCCCCAGGCCCTGCCGTACCACCTCGGCCAACTCCTCGAGGATATCAGGCCTGGAGTCATCCCGGATAGCGTGTACCGCATCCAGGCGCAGCCCGTCAATATGATACTCTTCCAGCCAGTAGAGGGCGTTGTGGACAAAAAAATCTCTCACGGTCCTGCTGTTTTCACCATCGAAATTGATGGCATTTCCCCAGGGCGTGCGGTGTCTGCCGGTAAAAAAGGCGTCCCGTGCATAGACATGAAGGTAATTACCTTCAGGGCCGAAGTGATTGTAAACCACATCCAGAAAGACCATGAGACCCTTCTGGTGGGCAGTCTGGACGAGAACTTTGAGATCCTCCGGGCGGCCGTAGCAGCTGTCCGGGGCAAAGAGCAGGACTCCGTCATAGCCCCAGTTTCGTTTACCTGGAAAGTCGGCAACCGGCATGAGCTCAATGGCTGTGACGCCAAGATCTACAAGGTAGTCCAGACATGAACAGACGCCCTTAAAGGTTCCCAGGGGTGAAAAGGCACCCACGTGGAGCTCATAGAGAACCGTCTCTTCCCATGAGCGCCCTTTCCAGCCGGCGTCCTCCCATTCAAAGGACAGGGGCGCCACCACCTCACTCGGACCATGGGCATCGGCGGGCTGGTAACGCGAGGCAGGGTCAGGGACTTTGAGCTCGCCCTCGATACTATACATATACAGAGTCCCAGGACCCGCCTCATAAACGATCAGCTGAAACCAGCCGTCTCCGAGAAAATCCATGGGGAGGATATTATCGTTGATACAAAGATCTACTTGCCTGACACCAGGCGCCCATAACCTGAAGCACACCCCGCCTTCCTGCAGCACCTCTGCACCGAAAGGCATGGAATGTGCGCGCTGTCCTCCGGCCATCTGTTAGGGCTTCGAGTCTTGAAGGGGAGTTTTCGCCAATTTGAGAATTCCCTGGAGAGGGATGTGAAACCAACCAGGACGATTGTTTAGCTCGTAAATGATGGCGTCTTTGTACCAGAGAGAATTCTGCTTGCGGTCTGTCATGGGTGTTCATCGCGATAAACAATTAGGCGTACCGCACCGCATATAGGTGATGGAGCGCCGTGTTTTCGGCTGGTGATTTTTTTTGATTTCACCGTGTATCAGTATCACCCTTGAGGAATCTCAGGCTCATCATTAGGCATCTCTTCAGATGGAAGCTCGTATATTCCCTCAGGCACGCCTTCTTCTTTCGGGACCTCCTGCTCTTGGTATTCTTCATAGGGGACCTCCTGCTCAGGATCAGCAAGTTCCCCGGATTCTGGGTCGCCGGGTTGTTCGTAGTAAGGCTCTGGATTTTCTTCTCCAGGCTGGTCTACGGTTGTATTTGATTCCGGATATTCCATCTCCTGATATTCCATCTCCTGGCCGTGCTGCTCGATATCCGTCCCGTATTCGGCAACCACGATCACGGGACTTTCCGGCACAAAGGGACTCGAATAGCCGGCATGGGATGCCCCGGCATTCATGTACAGAAATCCTATCCATCCGAGAATAGCAATACCTGTAATAACCAAGACATTTTTTCTCTTCTTTTTCATCTGTTCAATCTCCTTATCCAAAAAGAATGATTTGATTAAGATCAGCACTAATGCCAATCCAATAACTGTGTATGCCACGCATGGGTGTGAGCTCATGGGGTGAAAGTCCCATGTATATTAAGATATACCCCTTGTCAAGACAAAAAGACTATGGTGACGCCATCGTCGCAGTGCTTTGCAAGAATGTAAAAGGGTCCCTAATCGCAACATTTGATCTTAAGTTCAACACAAAAGTGAAAAAGCTCGGGTTTAACGTGTGCTCCTTCTAATAAAGGGTGTATTACGCGTTTGTAGGGAAGTAGATAATAAAATGAAAAGGTTTTCAGAATGGTCCCATGAGACACTGGATAAAAAGCTGTTAGAAAAATGCCGCGATATTGTAGCCGGCATAGAACTTACAGACGACAAGATCAAGGAACACGGCTATGTATTGACCCCTGGCCGGTATGTGGGCGCGGCCGAGGTCGAGGACGACGGAATTCCCTTCGAGGAAAAAATGGCTGAACTCTCTTTAAAAAGGCATTATTCGCGGTCCATTTTCATGTACGATAATCTGCGTTGATCCGCACATAAGCTGAACGGTCTCTCCCGCGATCGTGTCGATTCCCTGGGTTGCAAACTGGATTCTGACCAGTTCTGCGTGGGCGCCTGTGAGGGGGTGAAAACCACATGTTATTTCATAGATCGGGGCATCGGACAGACCCCTTGCCCGCTGCAGAAACGGGACCGATCGTCATCGATAACAGACATTGATAATTTGTTGTTGACATTTCATGATAAGGGATGTATTCGACAAATCATTCTTGAAAACAATGGAAAGCGGGGCCTTCGGAGACGATTTCGATGCCCTTGCTCAAGTGGTTTCCCAAGGACAAAATTTATGGGCCGGTCAACTCGAACGGCCACATTTTATCAAAATGCAGGAGACTGACAATGCAGCAAAAATCCCCCACCCAGGATGCCAAACCTCCGGACGACCCGGAACCTCCAGGTGCCCCTTCTTTCGGGGCCGAAATCAACGAATTCAGCCAGACACATAGGTATCTCCATTCACGTCCAGTTCCCCCGTCCACCATCATCAGAAATTACAAAAAAACGGCCTCGCGTAGGACCGGAATCCTTTTCTCTTCCCACCGGTTTATCTCCAGCGCCAATGCCAGGAAATTCCGGAAGAAGTTCTTCCCGCGCGTAAGCGCCCTGGAATGGAATGACTGGCGTTGGCAGATACGCAACAGGATTCAAGATGTTGAAACCCTCGAGAGAATGCTTGAGCTCTCCGACAGGGAACTTGCTGCCCTCAAGAGGCCAGACGGGGCGCTGCCTGTCGCCATAACGCCCTATTTCACAAGTCTCATCAATCCGGCAGATCCGTCGCATCCGTTGCGGAGGACGGTCATCCCTGTGATCGACGAAAACTTCCACAGCGAAGGAGAAAAGCGTGATCCCCTCGGGGAGGAAGGTCACAGCCGTGTCCCTGGCCTGATCCACCGATATCCTGACCGGGTCCTTTTCCTCACCACGGGTTTCTGCTCAACCTACTGCAGATACTGCACCCGTTCCCGGATGGTCGGGGATTCAAGCCACGTCCATTTCGGACCCAAGCAGTGGGAGCGCGCGCTGGCCTATATCCAGAACACACCGGCGGTCCGGGATGTCCTGTTGTCCGGCGGCGACCCCCTGACTCTTTCAAATCAGGCCCTGGAATGGCTCCTTTCCAGGCTACGGCGTATCCCGCATGTGGAACTCCTGCGCATAGGCACCAAGGTCCCTGTTGTGCTGCCCCAGCGGATTACACCGGAACTCATACGTATCCTAAGGCGCTATCACCCCCTCTGGATGAGCATCCACTTCACCCATCCGGAAGAACTCACACCGGAAACACATAAGGCCTGCACACGCCTGGCGGATGCAGGTATCCCGCTGGGGAGCCAGACCGTTCTTCTAAAAGGCATCAACGACGACGTGGAGACCATGAAGACCCTGGCCCACGGATTGATTCGCATGCGCGTAAAACCCTACTATCTCTACCAGTGTGATCCCATCATAGGATCCTCCCAATTTCGTACGCCTGTGGCGAAGGGTCTTGAGATCATCCAGGGTCTTAGAGGCCATACCAGCGGGTATGCCGTTCCTCACTATGTGATCGATGCCCCTGGAGGCGGCGGGAAGATCCCGTTGTTACCGGATTATTTGGCCGGAAGGGACGGGGACGACCTGCTGCTGAGGAATTATGAGGGCGCTATCTACCGCTACCCGGATTACTCCGGCCGGCTTGACGGTGGAAACCACACGGTCCAGTAGGGAGTACATGCAGGAATGAAAGTTGGGCTGACATACGACCTTCGTGATGAATATCTTTCAGAAGGGATGGGCGCTGAGGAGAGCGCCGAGTTTGATCGACCGGATACAATAGATGCGATCGAAAACGCTCTTCGGTCTCTCGGGTTCAATACGGATCGGATCGGCAATATCAGACGGCTGACCGGCCGGTTGTCGGCAGGAGATCGGTGGGACATTGTCTTCAATATCGCCGAAGGTGTCTCCGGCTTTGGCAGGGAGGCCCAGGTCCCGGCGCTACTGGACGCCTGGAGGATTCCCTACACCTTCTCTGACCCGCTGGTCCTGTGCGTTACCCTCCACAAGGCAGTTACAAAGCGAATCATACGGGACCTTGGGCTCCCCACAACCGACTTTGCACTGATCGAGGATCCTTCGGATATAAAGCAGGTCAGTCTCCCGTTTCCCATTTTCGCCAAGCCGGTGTCGGAGGGCACTAGCAAAGGCGTGACCAAGGCCTCCAAAATCGTTTATCAAGACGCCTTGAACAACGTCTGTC
>CAZPBZ010000003.1:106-1560 GCA_964584765.1 uncultured Thermodesulfobacteriaceae bacterium | reverse complement strand
GGCGTGACCAAGGCCTCCAAAATCGTTTATCAAGACGCCTTGAACAACGTCTGTCTTGATCTCCTGGAGCGGTATCAACAGCCCGTTCTCCTGGAACCGTTTCTCCCCGGACGCGAATTCACTGTAGGGATCATCGGCACAGGAAGAGATGCCCGCTCAGTCGGCGTGCTGGAAGTCATTCTCAGGCCTGAAGCGGAATCCGACACCTACTCCTACACAAACAAGGAACTGTACGAAGAACTCGTGACCTACCGTCTCGTGCGGGATGCAACAGCGGAGCGCGCTGCCGACATCGCGCTCAGGAGCTGGAGGGGGCTTGGCTGTAGGGATGCAGGACGGGTAGATTTGCGTGCGGATTCGAAGGGCATGCCGAACTTCATCGAGGTCAATCCCCTTGCAGGCCTGCACCCGGAACACTCGGACCTGCCGATACTGTGTACGAAAACCGGGATAAGCTATCAAGAGCTGATTGGGGACATCATGGAGTCTGCCTTACGCAGGCTGGAACGAACGTATTCATCTGTGCGACGGAATCAAACCTCTCCTGACCCGGTCTGCGCATTTCCCTGACCGAGGACGCCATGCACAAGGTCGCTGTCTTGCACTCGGCTGTTCCGGAGGATGCCCCCAAGGACGAGCTGGACGTGATCGTCCAGGCGCAGGAGGTCTCGCAGGCACTGTATTCTCTGGGCTACCTACCGGTCTCTCTTCCCTTTTCTCTGGATTTGACAATGATGAAGGCGTCGTTGACAGATCTCGCTCCTTTACTGGTTGTCAATTTAGTTGAAACTGTGGAGGGCAGGGGGCGCTTTATCCATCTTGCACCCACCCTGCTTGATGTCATAGGGATTCCGTTTACGGGCTGCGGGACCGAGGCCGTATTTCTGAGTTCCAATAAGATAATTGCCAAGAAACTGCTGTCTGCGCACGGGGTGGCCACACCGCCCGCTGTCGTCATTGGGGATGAACAGGGGGAGGTCACCGAGGTCAACGGTCGCTACATCATCAAATCCGTGTGGGAGCATGCATCCATCGGCATCGATGAATCTTCGGTAGTCGCGGCGTCGGGGATCAAAGGCCTTGTGAGCGAAATCTCCAGGAGACGGGCGGATCTCGGCGGCGAGGCCTTTGCGGAGGCATATATTGATGGCAGAGAATTCAACATAGCCATTCTCGAGGGAGATGCGGGACCGGAAGTCCTGCCCCCGGCGGAGATCCTTTTTGATGCCTATCCTCCCGGAAAGCCACGCATCGTCGACTACGCCGCAAAGTGGGAGGAGCGCTCCTTTGAATTTCACCACACGCCGAGATCATTCGAATTCCCTGTTGAAGATGCTCTCCTGCTCAGGCGATTAGGTGAAATGGCGCTGGACTGCTGGCGTATTTTCAGCCTACGTGGATATGCCCGGGTCGACTTTCGGGTCGACGTCACAGGGACCCCCTGGGTATTGGAA
>CAZPBZ010000003.1:0-96 GCA_964584765.1 uncultured Thermodesulfobacteriaceae bacterium | reverse complement strand
TTTACCACACGCCGAGATCATTCGAATTCCCTGTTGAAGATGCGCTCCTGCTCAGGCGATTAGGTGAAATGGCGCTGGACTGCTGGCGTATTTTCA
>CAZPBZ010000002.1:0-20822 GCA_964584765.1 uncultured Thermodesulfobacteriaceae bacterium | reverse complement strand
AATCACTCAATTCCCCAATTCCTCAGCCACCAATTCCCCTACCTCGGTCGTGCTGTAACCCATCCTGCCTGCTGAAAGGCTCTCCAGGTCCTGGCTGACCACCTTCTTAACTGCTTCTTCAATAGCCTTTGCGGCCTCGATCTCGCCCAGGTAGTCCAGCATCATATGGCCGGCACATATGGCAGCCATGGGATTGATAACATTTTTCCCCGTATACTTGGGGGCCGAGCCACCTATAGGCTCAAACATGGAGACACCCTCCGGATTGAGATTGCCTCCTGCGGCAATCCCCATGCCTCCCTGTATCATGGCCCCAAGGTCCGTAATGATGTCCCCGAACATGTTGTCAGTGACAATTACATCAAACCATTCGGGGTTCTTAACCATCCACATGCAGGTGGCGTCCACATGGGCATAGTCTGTTGCAATATCAGGATACTCCCCGGCCACGTCATAGAATGTACGTTCCCACAGGTCAAAGGCATAGGTAAGCACATTGGTCTTTCCACAGAGGGTCAGTTTCTTTTTCTGATTGCGACGTTTGCAGTACTCAAAGGCATAACGGATGCATCGCTCCACACCCTTTCTGGTATTGATGGATTCCTGAACAGCGACTTCATCCGGAGTACCTTTTTTGAGCACACCACCGGCGCCGGCATAAAGGCCTTCTGTATTTTCTCTGACGACTACGAAATCTATATCCTTAGGCCCCTTATGCTTGAGGGGTGTATCCACGCCAGGATAGAGAATAATCGGTCGAAGATTAATATACTGATCCAGCGCAAATCGCAGGGCAAGGAGTATCCCTTTTTCCAGAATACCCGGCTTTACATCCGGATGACCAATGGCCCCGAGATAAATGGCTTTGTATTGCTTGAGATCTTCCACTGCTCCCTCCGGGAGGACCTCTCCTGTTCGCAGATACCGCTCTCCACCATAATCATACCATGTGAAGTCAAGGTCAAATCCGAAACGATCAGATGCGGTCTTGAGGACCTTCACTCCTTCATTTATAACTTCAGGGCCTGTACCGTCCCCTGGAATAACAGCAATTTTGTAAATATTCATTATCTAAATCCTTTACAAAAAGGAGAATTCAAAATTTACAAGCTCTTAAGCACATGGGGAATCAATCCGCCATCTGAAATCAATTCCTGCATGAACAGAGGTATGGGCTGTGCCCTGAAGACATCTCCTGTAGTCAGATCCCGGATCTCTCCTGTATCTGCATCCACCTCCACCTCGTCGCCCTCTCCGAGGGCACTGGCTGTCTCATCGCACTCGAATATGGGAAGGCCCATATTAAAGGAGTTGCGATAAAAGATCCTGGCAAAACTCGGGGCTATTACACAACCAATGCCCGCTGCCTTAAGGGCTATAGGAGCATGCTCTCTGGAAGAACCACAACCAAAATTTTTCCCAGCAACTATTATGTCTCCTGGTTTTATTTTTTTGGAAAAATCAGGATCAGCATCTTCCATACAGTGTTTGGCAAGCTCTGCCGGGTCCGAGGTGTTAAGATAGCGTGCCGGAATAATCACATCCGTATCTATATTCTTTCCAAATTTCCAGACTTTTCCCTTGATTTTCATGATCACCAATCCCTAATTCCGCTGAAAATACCCCATCTGCGGCGTTGCTTCAATTTCCTCGTCATGGCGACGTACATCTAAGTACGCCTTATTCCTCGAAAATTTCGCGCCTTGCATCTGGAGCATTTTGAACGGAATTCATTTTTACAGTTCTTCAGGACCTCCGATTCTACCCAATACCGCACTTGCGGCGGCAATGGCCGGATTCGCCAGGTATACCTCGCTCTCAGGATGTCCCATCCGGCCGACAAAATTCCTGTTTGTCGTGGAAAGCGCCCGTTCCCCCTTGGCAAGAACCCCCATATGCCCTCCAAGACAGGGGCCACAGGTGGGTGGCCCTATCACCGCGCCGGCATTCAGAAAAGTCGTGAGAAATCCCTTCTCAAGGGCCTGGATATACACTGTGGGAGTAGTAGGAAGGACAATGAGTCTTAGGCCTTTTGACACATGCCGTCCGGATATGACATCAGCGGCCAGGGCCAAGTCCTCCAGACGACCATTCGTACAGGAACCGATCACCACCTGATCCAGAGGCACATTTCCCACTTCTGAAATACCCTTGGTATTTTCAGGCAGATGGGGACAGGCCACTTGAGGTTCTATCTCGCTGCAATCATACTCAATAACCTTGGCGTATTGGCCGTCCTCATCACTGCGATATAGAGTAAAATCCCTGACCGCCCGGTCAGTCACATAGTTTAGGATAGTATCATCAGGGTTAATAAGCCCCACTTTACCACCGGCCTCAATGGCCATATTGGACATGGTAAAACGGCCCGCCATGGACATGGAATCAATCACCGGACCCGTGAATTCCATGGCCATATACAAGGCACCGTCCACACCGATATCGCCTATGGTATAGAGTATCAAATCCTTGCCGCCGACCCAGGGCCTGAGCTTTCCTTTGTACACAAACTTTATGGACTCCGGCACCTTGAACCAGGTCTTCCCTGTCATCATGGTGGCAGCCAGATCAGTGCTCCCCACCCCTGTAGCAAAGGTCCCCATGGCACCGTACGTACACGTGTGACTGTCAGCCCCTATAACAACGTCACCTGGAAGCACCAGGCCTTTTTCCGGGAGCAGCACATGTTCTACACCGGACTCTCCGCCATCATAGTGATGAACAATACCCTGTTCAGCGGCAAATTCCCGGAGAAGCCGTGCCTGCTCAGCACTCATAATATCCTTGTTAGGAACAAAGTGGTCTGACACCAGAGCGATCTTTTCTTTATCAAAAACAGTATTTACACCTGCCTGTCTGAAGGTTTTTATGGCAATTGGGGCTGTTATGTCGTTGCCTAGTGCAAAGTCCACATCAACTTTTACCAGTTGACCCGGCTCCACGCTATCCAGACCGGCATGGGCCGCCAGGATCTTTTCAGCTATCGTCATCGGTCGGCTCATAATATACTCTCTAAACACCATAACATTGTGAAAATATTGAATTGTGAATGCTAATCAACACTCACAATTCAACATTTCTTTGCAGCGCATTTTCCTTTATGTGTTCAAGACGATTCAGGGCGTTCAAGTATGCCATTACACTAGCGGTAATTATATCAGGATCGGTCCCATGGCCTGTAACCACATGGCTGCCTTCTTCAAGACGCACAGTGACCTCTCCCAAGGCATCCGTGCCTCCTGTAATAGAGTTAACAGCAAAATGGAGTAGATGGCTCTCAGTCTTTACAAGCTCGGCCACTGCCTTATAGGCTGCATCTATAGGACCGGCCCCCAGGCTCACTCCATCAACCTCCTTGCCGTCTATTTTAAGTATTACTGTTGCAGTCGGTCTGATGCCGCTTCCACCGGCAACATAGAGGTAAACAAGACTATAACGATCCGGAATCCGGAGTACCTCCTCTGCCACAAGGGCCTCAATATCCTCCGGATAAACCTCCTTTTTCTTGTCTGCAAGGGACTTGAACCTTGTAAATACCCTATCGATTTCTTCATCGCTGAGCTTATAACCTACTTCCTCAATCTTTGCCTTAAGGGCATGTCTCCCGGAGTGTTTCCCAAGGACCAGGATCCCTTTGCTAAGGCCTATGTCCTTGGGATCGATAATCTCATACGTAGTACGTTCCTTTAAGACTCCATCCTGGTGGATTCCAGACTCGTGTGCAAAGGCATTGGCCCCCACTATGGCCTTGTTCGCCTGGACTACCATTCCGGTAAGCATGCTTACCAGCCGGCTGGCAGCCATGATGTGCTGAGAAGATATCGCCGTGTCAAAGGGAAGGACGTCTCGCCTGGTACGAATGGCCATGACCACCTCTTCCATGGCGGCATTTCCCGCCCTCTCACCAATGCCGTTCACAGTACACTCCACTTGTCTTGCACCTTGTTTCAAGGCCGTTAGCACATTTGCTGTGGCCAGACCCAGATCATTGTGACAGTGTACGCTCAAGATCGCTTTGTGGATGTTGGGAGTGTGCTCGACCACATATCGGATCATCCTGCCAAAATCATGCGGTATGGCATACCCCACTGTGTCCGGGAAATTAATAGTGGTGGCACCGGCGTCTATCACTGCCTCAAAGACCTTGCAGAGGAAATCCAGATCGCTCCGGCTTGCGTCTTCAGCGGAAAACTCCACATTGCTGGTAAATTTTGCGGCATGTCGTGCCGCAGCCCGGGCCATATCCAGTACCTGCTCTCTGGTCTTTCTCAGTTTATGCTTGAGGTGGATATCAGAGGTGGCAAGAAAGATATGTATTCGAGGATTTTCACCCTCCTTTATAGCCTCCCATGCAGTATCGATGTCTTTCTCATTGGCACGGGCCAGGGCAGCAACCTGTAAGCCCTTGAGTTCCTGCGCAATGCGCTGAACACTCTCAAAGTCACCTGGGGAAGCAACAGGAAATCCGGCCTCGATCACATCGACATTCAGTTTCTTCAACTGCCTCCCGATCTGGAGTTTTTCCCCAACGTTTAGAGATACACCAGGGGACTGCTCACCGTCCCTTAATGTAGTATCAAATATTATTATCCTATCACTGCTGCTCATTTTCTTTGCGTTCCCTCATCTCTGCCAGGGGAAACATCTTCACTGTGATGACCCGCACCAGACCTCAACGACCTGGGTCTCAGGGCCCTAAAGGACATCAAGACAGGCCCGGATATCACATAGGTACCTATAAGGACAAATAGCGTCACCTTGGGCTCCATAGCAACTACCATTATGGCCAGAATCAGCACTACCATACTGGAAAAAGGGTGCTGCTGAAGCCAGCGGACTTCCTTGAAACTATAGTAACGCACATTGCTTACCATCAGAAAGGAAAGGCCATAGACCATGATCAGCACTGCCACATGACGTACCGGCCCAAATATGCCGAAATGCTGGCATAAAAGCACAGATGTGGCCAATACGGCCGCTGCAGAAGGACATGGCAGACCAAGGAAGTAATAATCCCTTGTGCTGCTATTGCTGCTCTGGCTCAGGGTATTGAATCTGGCCAGCCTGAGGGCAGTGGTTGCCACATACAGGAAGGCAGCAAGCCATCCGAGCCGGCCGTAATCCTGCAGCCCCCACATAAAGGCCAGTATGCCCGGGGCCACTCCAAAGGCCACCAGGTCTGAAAGGGAATCATACTCCATACCAAATCTACTCGTAGTACGGGTCCAACGAGCCACCCTGCCGTCCAGACCATCCAAAATACCGGCTATCAAGATGGCTATGGCAGCGGCCTGATAATTCCCTTTAATCGCTGCAATAATGGCATAGAATCCGCTGAATAGGCTTGCCGAGGTCAGCAGGTTTGGGAGGAGATATATGCTACGTCTTGAAGTCTTGTCTGCTGAATCACCGCTTTGCTTTTGTTTCATGGGAGACCCCTTGTTAGAAATAAGGAATTGGGAATTAATCTCTTAATTATGATATTCGTGTTTTTTATGACAGAATATTTTTGGCAAGAACCGTCTGCCCAGCTCTTGCTCGGTCACCCTTTTTCACCAACATGGAGACATCCTTCGGGACATACACATCAAGACGAGATCCAAAACGAATGAGTCCAAAGCGTTCACCGATTTTAACCCTATCACCGACCTCAACCCAACAAACAATTCGCCTGGCTATTATACCCGCCACCTGTACAACGGTCAGCTCCATTCCGTCCTCGCTGCGGATCAAAACGGCATTTCGCTCGTTTTCAAGCAAGGCCCTTTTGCGGTCAGCAGGCCAGAAGGATCCAGGCTGGTACGAAATTTGTTGAACCTCGCCCGTAATTGGGGCCCTGTTTACATGCACATTAAAAATATTCATGAATATACTGATTCGCTTTACGTCTTTTCCATTAAGGGAGCCCGTGTTGTCTTCAGCTATATCTATGACCCGGCCGTCGGCAGGCGATACCACCAGGCCCGAGCCTGATGGAATTATACGCTCCGGGTCCCGAAAGAAAAAGAGAACAAAGACCGCAATCACAAAAAAGACCACGGCCGGAACAGGCCAGTTGAGTAAAGAACATATCACAGCGGCCAGGACGGCAATACCTATGAAAGGGACTCCTTCCTTGGCAACTGGAATGCGATGAGAATGCATTAAGAGCTTAGAAAAAAACCGGGGCTACTTCTTGAGCCAGCTCATCATATCCCTCAGGCGGGAGCCGACCTCCTCTATAGGATGTTCCTTTTCCCGCTGTCTGAGGGCGTTGAATACAGGGCGTTTGACTTGGTTTTCCAGCATCCACTCCCTGGCAAATCTGCCACCCTGAACCTCATCAAGGATCCTGCGCATCTCCTTTCTCGTTTCTTCTGTTATTATGCGCTTCCCCCTGGTAAGGTCGCCATATTCCGCCGTATCACTGATTGAGTAACGCATCTGCGACAGACCGCCTTCGTAAATCAGGTCAACTATGAGCTTGAGCTCGTGGCAGCACTCGAAGTATGCTATTTCCGGCTGATAACCTGCTTCAACCAAGGTCTCAAAACCCGCTTTTATTAGCTCGGTGACCCCGCCACAAAGGACACATTGCTCGCCGAAAAGATCAGTCTCTGTCTCTTCTTTATATGTGGTTTCAATGACCCCCGCACGGGTGGCGCCTATGCCGTTTGCATAGGCAAGTGCCTTTTTAAGGGCTTCTCCCGTGTAATCCTGATGTATGGCCACCAGACTGGGCACACCGGCTCCCTTTTCGTATTCCCTGCGTACCAGGTGCCCCGGGCCTTTGGGTGCTACCATGGTAACATCCACGTCAGCTGGAGGAGTTATCTGGCCAAAGTGAATGTTGAAGCCATGGGCAAAAAGGAGCATGTTTCCTTTCTTCAGGTTTGGCTCAATGGCACTTTCGTATAGCCGGCCCTGGACATGATCAGGTACCAGGACCATGATGAGATCCCCCTTGGCTGCAGCTTCTCCGGCACTTACAGGCTCAAACCCGTGTTTGACTGCAAGATCGTAATTTACTGACCCAGGACGCTGGCCTATAACAACAGACAACCCGCTATCTCTCAAGTTTTGGGCATGGGCATGCCCTTGGCTACCATAACCTATTATGGCTATAGTCTTTCCTTGAAGTACGTCCATGGGGGCATCTTGTTCGTAATAAATTCTCATCCTCTACAGCTCCTTTCTATTAACCGTTCACACCCCATGGTAGATGTGAAGTGAAAAATTATCCTTCTTAGATCGTCTTTTTCTCTCTCATTATGGCTATGGTACCAGTTCTTGTAATTTCTTTGATTCCAATGGGACGGAGTAGCTCTATTACTGCCTTTAGTTTTGACTCCGGTCCAGTGACCTCTAAGGTGTAAGATTTAGGGCTTACGTCAACAACCTTGCAACGGAATATATCGCAAATGCGTAATATCTCGGCCCTGGATTGTTCCTCGGCCCTGACCTTGATCAAGGACATCTCGCGCTCAACAAACTCACCTTCACTCACATCCACGACCTTGAAGACATCTATCAGGCGCCTGAGCTGTTTGATTATTTGCTCAATTATGAATTCATCGCCTCTTGTCACCAATGTGAGGTGTGACAGGCTCGGGTCCAGGGTTGCAGCCACATTAAGGCTCTCAATATTAAACGCCCGCCCACTGAAAAGCCCGGTTATGCGGGAAAGGGCACCAGGAGTATTTTCAACTAATACAGAGAGAGTATGCTTCATAGGGCCAAGCTCCTTATCCTAAATATCAAACGAGCAACATCTCAGTTGTAGCCTTTCCGGCCGGGACCATCGGGAATACCCCTTCTTCGCGGGCTATAGCAAATTCCATAATCGCCAGACCTTCCGCTTCAAGACCCTTACTGAGCACACCATCGACCTCTTCCGGCTTGGTTGCTCTAAATCCCTTGGCCCCATAAGCCTCAGCCAGTTTCACAAAATCCGGGGTCATTTCAAACTCAGTAGCTGCATACCGACGATCATAGAACAGCTCCTGCCATTGTCTAACCATGCCGAGAAATTGGTTATTCAGAATGACTATTTTTATAGGCAGGCGTTGCTCCATGGCGGTCGCCATCTCCTGGATATTCATCTGTATGCTGCCGTCGCCGGCTACATCCACCACCAGCTTGTCAGGGAAGGCCATCTGGGCCCCAATAGCTGCAGGAAATCCATAACCCATGGTTCCAAGGCCGCCGGAAGTCAGGAGGGTACGTGGCTCGTCAAATTTGTAGAACTGGGCAGTCCACATCTGGTTCTGACCGACCTCTGTAGTAATGATAGCCCGTCCCTTTGTCATCTCATACAGCTTTTCAATGACATTCTGAGGCTTGATTACGCCAGGCTCCTCTTTATATGTGAGGGGATGGCGTTTTTCCCATGCATCAAGCTGCTGCAACCAGGCCTGGTGTTGGTCCATCCAGGCTTCAGCAGGGCGGCCAGCATCCTTTACTGCGTCCCACAGCTTCTTCAGTACCCTCTTGCAATCACCCACTATTGGCACATCCACCTTTACGTTTTTCTGAATAGATGTGGGATCTATGTCCAGGTGAATTATCTTGGCCAGCGGGGCAAATGCCTCGATTTTTCCAGTAACCCTGTCGTCAAAGCGGGCGCCCACGGCAATGATGAGATCACTGTTTGCCATGGCCATGTTGGCACAGTATGTACCATGCATGCCCAGCATACCCAGGCTCAACTCGTGGGTGCCGGGAAATCCGCCAAGCCCCATCAAAGTCATGGTTACCGGAATATGCGTCGCTTTAACAAGTGCCCTGAGCTCCTTATACGCATCAGAGATGATTACTCCGCCACCAGCGTAAATAACAGGCCGCTTTGCCTTTTCAATTAACCTGTAGGCCCGCTCAATCTGTTTGCCGTGAGGCTCGATTACAGGATTATATGAACGGAGCTTTATCTCCTGTGGATAGTCAAACTCGGCCTTGTCGTTCTGAACATCCTTGGGAAGATCTACAAGGACAGGACCTGGCCGGCCTGATCTCGCTATATAAAAGGCTTCCTTAAGGACCCGAGGAAGGTCCTTGACGTCTTTAACAAGGTAATTGTGCTTTGTGCAAGGACGTGTAATGCCTACGATATCCACTTCCTGGAAGGCGTCATTACCAATCAGGGCAGTAGGTACCTGACCGGTAAATACAACAATGGGAACTGAGTCCATGTTTGCTGTTGCTATACCTGTAACGGTGTTGGTAGCCCCCGGACCTGACGTGGCCACGCACACTCCCACCTTTCCGGAAGCCCTGGCATAACCATCGGCAGCATGGGCCGCTCCTTGCTCATGTCGGACCAAGACGTGCTTTATGGTGCCGTCTTTTTCCAAGGTATCGTAGAAATCTATAATAGCCCCGCCGGGAAAGCCAAAGATAACATCGACACCTTCCCGCTTGAGGGCCTCTACGACCATTTGTTTCCCGGTCATTTTTGCCATGTACTTTACCCCTGTTACTGTTAGCAATAGAATTAGGTTGGGAGCCCAAGGTAGTTTTTGAAGCTTATTCCCCTGTTTTTACGTTGTCAATAAAGTTAATCTTTTTTAGTCGGCTTTATCAACAAATAATGCCCTCAGAACTTGCAGCTCTGAGGGCAATCAACCTCATTTATGGCACATATTATACGACATCAGGTGACTTCGGACTCCTCGCTTGCGTCTTCTTTCACGGCCTCAACCCTGGTGGCGGATTTTTCCTCTACGATTCCCTCCTCGGCGGCAGATGCCTCCTCACTGATTTGGGTTTCCTCAGCAGGGCCATCCTCCTCTTTCATGCTTTCCAGCTTATCAACAGACGGTTCCAGAGGAGCAGACTGCGGTATTACGGATTCAGCAGATGCCATCTTTTGAGGCTTACGTTGAGGCTTGGGCTTCTCCAGGGAGTCGGTGACCAGTTCCACAATAGACATCATGGCAGCGTCTCCCCTTCGCGGGCCTATCCTTACTATCCTGGTATAACCACCATTTCGATCAGCAAATTTATGCCCCAACTCATCAAAAAGCTTCGAAACGACTTTGCGATCACGTATGACTGAAAATGCCTGACGCCTTGCATAACGACTCGATCTCTTTGTCAAAGTAACTATTTTGTCAGCCACACGCCTGACCTCTTTTGCCCTCGGAACTGTTGTGACAATTCGACCATGCTTTAACAGCGATGTTACCATATTCCCGAGCATCGCCTTACGATGAGCTGTCTTACACCCCAGTCTACATGTCCTTCTTCGGTGCCTCATTACTCATCACCTTCTTTTTCTTCAGCATTTTCTTCCTCATCTGTTTTCTTGGGCGGACTCCATCCCCGAAGCTTCGTCCCCAGATGCAATCCCATACCATCGAGGTTCTCCTGGATCTCTTGCAAAGACTTTCGGCCAAAATTTTTTGTCTTGAGCATCTCTTGCTCTGACTTTTGTACCAGCTCACCAATGTAGTATATATTTGCATTTTTGAGACAATTGGCCGAGCGTACAGAAAATTCCAGTTCATCAATTTTCCGGTTCAGGTATTCGATCTTGCCTTCAAAGTCAGAAGAGAGCTTTTCCTTTTCAGACTCCTCCTTCTCGTCAAAGTTAATAAACACCGTAAATTGATCCTTCAGAATCTTTGCGGCATAAGCCATGGCGTCCTCAGGAAGGACTGTACCATCGGTCAAGACCTCTATGGTCAACTTGTCATAGTCGGTCATTTGACCAACACGGGCTTTCGTGACAACAAAATTGACCTTCTGCACCGGCGAAAACAGAGCATCTATAGCTATAGTACCTATGGGCTGATCAGGGTCCTTATTGCTTTCAGCAGAGACGTACCCCTTGCCCCATTTAGCCACCATTTCCATCCGCAGTTCACCATCTTCCGTCAATGTGGCAATATGATGATCAGGATTCAGCACCTCAACTCCACCATGTGGAGCAATTAAATCCTTGGCACGCACTTCTCCAGACCCTTGTTTTTCCAATATAAGGATCTTTTCTTCATCCTTGAAAATCTTCAGGCGCACACCCTTCAGATTAAGAATAATATCTGTTACGTCTTCAATTACTCCTGGTATGGTTCCCAGTTCGTGCAACACACCTTCTATTTTTACGGAAATAATCGCAGCCCCTTGTAGAGAAGACAAGAGCACACGTCGCAAGGTGTTACCCAGTGTGGTGCCATAGCCTCTCTCCAGAGGCTCACAACTGAATTTGCCATAAAACCTTGTGCGTGTTGCGCTATTAACTTCCAGCCTCTTGGGACGAATTAATTCCCGCCAGTTGCGATAGTATGGAGTCTGTTCAGCAGTCATATTGTCTATCTAAGCCTCTTGAACTCCGAATATAATCCAATTGCTCTAGAGTATCTATAGGGTCAGAAGCATCACAGGTTATTACTTAGAGTAGAATTCAACTATTAGCTGTTCCTGAATGGGCATAGTTATGTGTCCTCGTTCAGGCATTGCCTTCACTGTCCCCTGCAACTTATCCTCATCCAGTTCCAGCCACTCAGGCACACCCCTGCGGGCAATTGCCCCCAGCGCCTGTTTGAGGGGAGCTATAGATTTGCTCTTCTCCGCTACCTTGATTTCGTCTCCCTGATTTACCAAAAAAGACGGTATGTCCACTTTTTTCCCATTTATGATGAAATGTCCATGACGGACTAACTGACGGGCCTGTGATCTGGACTCAGCAAAGCCAAGGCGATAAACTACGCCGTCAAGGCGTCTTTCCAGGAGTACTAGAAGATTAGTACCGGTGACCCCCTTTTGACGATCAGCTTTATCAAAATAACTCCTGAATTGTGCCTCCTGTAATCCATACATACGCCGAACCCGCTGTTTCTCTCTCAACCGAATCCCATAGTCAGAAACTTTTATCCGGCCTTGTCCATGTTCTCCCGGCACATAACTGCGCTTTTCAAAGGCACACTTATCTGAATAACACCTGTCTCCCTTAAGAAAAAGTTTGCAACCCTCTCTGCGACACAAGCGACATCGTGGTCCTGTATATCTAGCCAAAATACTTCCTCCGGTAACTTGGAAACATATAAATAAGCCTACTTAATACTCTGATGCAGTCCTATACTCTTCGTCTCTTTGGAGATCTGCAACCGTTATGAGGTATTGATGTTACGTCTCGAATAACTGAGATTTTAAATCCTGCTATTTGGAGGGCCCGCACTGCCGCCTCTCTTCCGGAACCTGGTCCCTTGAGATGTACTTCAACACTTCTCATGCCATGGTCTGCTGCTTTTCTTACAGCGTTTTCAGCCGCCACCTGGGCGGCAAACGGAGTGCCTTTTCTTGAACCCTTAAAACCCTGGATCCCTGCACTTGACCAGGAAATTGTATTCCCCTGTTTATCAGTTATGTTTATTATAGTATTGTTAAAAGTAGATCGTATGTGCACAATACCTTCTGGCACATTCTTCTTTTCTTTTCGGCCACCTCTTCTCGGTGATGCCATATTACTCCGCCCTCCGTTACTAAATTCTTTTCTTCTTTTTGACTACTGAGCGCCTGGGACCCTTTCGTGTACGAGCATTTGTTTTGGTGCGCTGTCCATTAACCGGAAGACCTCTACGATGTCTAAGTCCCCGATAACTGCCAAAATCCATCAATCGCTTGATGTTCAATGACACCTCTCTACGAAGATCTCCCTCCACTTTATAATCCGCATCGATAATCTTCCGTAGCGACGTGATATCTTGATCCGTCAAATCATCGGATTTTTTGTTTCTGTCAATTTCTGCCTTATCCAGAATTTGTTGGGCAGTTGTACGTCCAATCCCATAAATATACGTGAGCGCAATCTCCAGCCTCTTGTTCTTTGGCAACTCAACACCTGCAATTCTTGCCACAGATCAACCCCCTAACTATCCTTGTCGCTGTTTGTGCCTTGGATTTTTGCAAATCACTCGCAGTATGCCTCTGCGTCGGATTATTTTGCAGTCCTTGCAACGACGTTTGATGGATGCTTTAACCTTCATGGCATATTCCTCAACTAAGATTTATCTGGCCCTATATACAACACGGCCCCTGGACAGGTCATAGGGCGACAGCTCTACGGTCACTATATCACCAGGCATTATTTTTATATAGTGCATACGCATCTTACCTGAAATATGTGCAAGCACTTTGTGACCATTTTCAAGTTCAACACGAAACATGGCATTGGGTAAAGTTTCAAACACCTTCCCCTCAACCTGTATTGCATCACTTTTGGACATTTAGTTTTCCTTTGTTCCTTTTGTAATCACTCTACCTTCTTCCCTTCAGCCTGGCCCCCTTCATAAACCCTTCGTAGCTCCTGGTGATAAGATGGGATTCAATTTGAGCCATGGTATCCATTCCCACACCTACAACAATCAGAAGGGCCGTTCCACCAAAATAAAAAGGCACATTTAACTTTGAAATCAATATGCTTGGCAATACGCAAATCGCGGAAACATAAACAGCGCCTATCAGGGTAATCCTGGTCAGGACCCTGTCAATATATTCAGAAGTACGCCTTCCGGGTCTGAGACCTGGGACATAACCCCCATGTTTCTTCATATTATCTGCTATATCAACCGGATTGAAGATCATGGCTGTATAAAAATAACAGAAAAAGATAATGGCCATTACAAAGATCGTCTCATAAACCAAACTTCCGGGTCTCAGACCCTGAGCTATGCTCTGCATCCAGGGTACCTGGATAAAATTGGCTATGGTTGCAGGAAACATCATAATAGACGACGCAAAAATCGGTGGTATTACTCCTGCAGTATTCACTTTTAAAGGCAGATGGGTACTCTGCCCTCCATATACCTTTCGCCCCACTACTCTCCTGGCGTATTGGACTGGAATACGCCTGTGGGACCGCTCCATAAAGCAGATAAATCCAATTACCGCCACCATCATCACTAAAAGAAATATAACTAGAGCCAGGTGTATATCACCTGTACGCATCAGATGGAATGTATCTATTACGGCTGAAGGCATCCTGGCTACAATGCCGGCGAAGATAATCAGAGAAATACCATTACCAACACCTCTTTCCGTAATCTGCTCTCCGAGCCACATCAGAAATATTGTCCCTGACATAAAGGTCAGAGCACTTAAGAGCCGAAAAGGCCAGCCGGGCTCTGCTACGACCGGAGCACCACCCGGAGCTGTCAGGCTCTCAAGAGTAATGGCTATCCCAAGCCCCTGAATAACGCTCAGGCCCACTGTGCCATACCTGGTATACTGGCTGATCTTCTTTCTTCCTGCCTCACCTTCCTTTTTTAAGGCCTCAAGGTGCGGGATGGCTACTGTAAGGAGCTGAATAATGATGGAAGCGCTGATGTAAGGCATTATGCCCAAAGATAAAATGGACATTTTCCTGAGAGCCCCACCAGAAAACATATTGAACATACCAAATAGCGTCCCCTGGGCACGGTCGAAGAAAGACGCCATGGCCGCAACATCAATACCAGGAGTAGGTATCTGGACTCCAACCCGATATACAGCCAGCATAAGCAACGTAAAACCAATGCGTTTACGCAGCTCCGGTATTTGGCCTATACCCCCTAATCCCTTAAACAATATTTGCCTCCTGGCCCCGGTCCGTAATGATCTCTATCCGTCCACCAGCAGTCTCTATTTTATTTTTAGCAGTTTCGCTGATTGCGTGGACACGAACCGTTACCGGTTGCTGTATCTCTCCGTCACCTAATATTTTCAGGAAATAATTGCGCTTACGTACTAGTCCCAATGCTTTCAAAACAGCAATATCCACCACTCCTTCATGCCTGATCTCTGCCAGATCACCAATGTTCAATACGCCGTAGACCTTTCTGAAACGGTTCTTGAAACCCCGTTTCGGGAGCTTCCTATACAACGGCATTTGACCGCCTTCGAATCCTGGACGAATACTACCGCCGGATCGGGATTTTTGGCCATTCTGACCCCGGCAAGCCGTTTTTCCATGTCCAGACCCCGGTCCTCTTCCAACGCGTTTTTTCGCGCGTCTGGATCCTGGATGAGGTCTTAATGAATCCAATGTAATCATATGGGCTCCTATTCTACGCTTCTGCCCCGGCACTTTGCCCTGGATACTGAAATACGTAAGGTTTCCAGACCATTAAATGTGGCATGCATTACATTGTGCGGATTTTTGGTACCAAGGCACTTAGTCAATATATCCTGAATTCCCGCTGCCTCCATAATCGCCCTTACCACAGCTCCGGCTATGACTCCGGTACCAGGTGACGCAGGTTTTAACAAAACACTGCCCGCGCCAAAATGGCCTATTACTTCGTGATGTATGGTTTTGCTTACCATCGGTATTTTGATCATAGACTTAGTGGCCTTCTCGCGGGCTTTTCTGAGGGCCTCAGGAACTTCTCTGGCCTTTCCCATGGCAAAACCAACTTTGCCAGCCCCATCACCTACCACAGAAAGGGCACTGAAGCTGAAGCGTCTTCCACCCTTGACTACCTTAGCCACCCGGTTAATATAGACTATTTTTTCTATCAGTTCTTGTTCGTTACCTATTTGTTTTTTCTGCAATTCCACACCCCTTAATAGCAGCTACCTATTATAATTCAGAAATCAAGGCCGACTTCTCTGGCCGCATCAGCAAGAGCCTTGATTCGGCCGTGATATAGATATCCGCCACGATCAAATGCTATGGTATTTACACCCTTTTCCTTAGCCCTTTGGGCAATAATTCGGCCGACCTCTTTAGCTACAGCTTTTTTATCTTCAAGATCGCCTGCCTTGCTTTTGATCTCAGGAATCAAGGAAGAAGCAGCCGCAATTGTGACACCTCGTTCATCATCGATAATTTGAGCGTATATGTGTTTACTGCTCCGGAAAACTGCCATCCGTGGGCGCTCTGCTGTCCCTGATATATGCTTTCGTATGTGCTGTTTACGCCTTAAACGCGCCTTTAGCCTAGGGCTGGTCTTTGCCATAATCACTTCCATATGCAATATTGCTGATGATTCTAAAATCCATAACTACTGTGCAGCAGTCTTTCCAGCTTTGCGGATTATCTGTTCATCCGCATACCTGATTCCCTTGCCTTTATAAGGCTCTGGTGGCCTAAGAGACCGGATTCTCGAAGCAGTAAGTCCCAAAAGCTCCTTATCATATCCCTCCAGGATTACCCGGATTTCCTTTTGCCGCTCTACCCGAGCCTTGATTCCTTCAGGAAGGGGAAACCCTATTGGATGAGAATGGCCAACGTGAAAAATCAGCTCATTCTCTTTCTCCTCAATTTTATAACCGACTCCTATTACCAGAAGCTCCCGCGTAAATCCTTTTGTGACCCCAACTACCATGTTGTTTATGAGTGTTCGAAACAACCCATGTATTGAACGACCCTGCCTTGTATCATCAGCTCTCCTGACTACCAGGTGTTCACCATCTTTTTCAACACTTGCCAAGGGATGTATTTCCCGGCTCAAGGCACCTTTGGGACCCTGAACAGTAATAATACGTCCATCTATGGTGACCTTGGCCTCTGAAGGGACGTTTATGGGTCTTTTACCGATTCGAGACATGAAAAACTCCAGACTACCAAATGGCGCAGATAACTTCTCCGCCTACGTTATTTTGCTTGGCCTCAATATCTGTCATGATACCCCTTGATGTAGAAATCACTGCTGTGCCAAGCCCAGATCTTATTTTTGGAATTGCGCCTTTTTTACAATATACCCGACATCCAGGAGTACTTATTCGCTTTAATCCGAGAATAATAGGCTGCCCATCAGAGTATCTGAGAAACAAACGAAGAATTTTCTGTCGTCTGTCCTTGAAAATACGAAAGTTGCTTACATAGCCTTCTTTCTTAAGAAGTTTTGCAATTTCCACCTTCAAATTAGAGGAAGGAATATCAACCCTATCATGCCTTGCCTTATTGGCATTTCGGAGCCGTGTAAGCATGTCCGCTACAGGATCAGTCATAGACATATTCAAACTCTCCCAAAAGTATGGAGTTTTACAACTACCAACTGGCTTTGGTCACCCCGGGGATTACCCCCTGAGATGCCATTTTTCTGAAACATATTCTGCATAAACCAAATTTTCTGATAAAGGCACGTGGACGGCCACAAACCGGACATCTATTATACTTTCTGACACCAAACTTGGGTTTCCTCTGTGCCTTATTTATCAATGCCTTTTTAGCCAAAGGTCCCTCCTTAATGAACTCTACTTACGAAACGGCATACCTAAAGTATCCAACAAATGCCGAGATTCATCATCGGTTTCAGCACTCGTAACTATCGTCACATTCATTCCCTTGATCTTGTCTATTTTGTCATAGTCGATCTCTGGAAAGATAATCTGTTCCTTAATGCCCAAGGTGTAATTACCCTTTCCATCAAAAGCCTTTGGCGATACGCCCCTGAAGTCCCTGATCCGGGGAATGGTAATATTAATTAACTTTGCAAGAAAATCATACATTCGTCGCTTTCTAAGGGTCACACGACACCCTATGGGCATTCCTTCTCTCACCTTAAAGGCTGCAATTGATTTCCTGGCCCTCGTGACTACCGGTTTTTGCCCGGATATAAGGGTTAATTCCGCAACCGCAGAATCTAATATTTTTGGATTTTCAATTGCCTCACCAAGCCCCATATTTAAAATCACTTTTTCGATTTTGGGCACCTGGTGGGGATTCTTATATCCAAAATGTTCCATTAATTTCGGAACACATTCTTTCTGATATCTCTCTTCTAAGAGAACCATGCCTAAATGCCTCCACAAGGCCTACTTTTTTTCTGTCGGAATGACCTCTCCGCATTTTTTGCAGACGCGGACTTTATCCCCATCTTCCAGAATCTTCCTGGATATTCGCGCTGACTCAGTACATTTGGGGCAAATTAGCATGAGATTAGACAAGTGGATGGATGCTTCCTTCTCTAAAATGCCGCCTCCTGTACCAGGACCTGGTTTTGTATGGCGCTTGACTATCTGAGCGCCCTCAACCAGTGCTCTTCCCTTTGCAGGTAAAATGGAGAGGATCTTGCCGACCTTACCCTTGTCCCGGCCAACCTTTACCATTACCCGGTCATTTTTTCTCAGATATGTCTTTACGGTCTTCATTGACCCGGTCTCCTTGGACTAAAGCACCTCGGGTGCAAGCGATATTATCTTCATGTAACGCTTTGCCCTTAATTCCCTGGCCACTGGTCCGAAAATTCGAGTACCTACCGGTTCTCCATTTTGATTTATCAAAACCGCTGCATTCTCGTCGAACCTTATCCAAGAACCATCAACCCGGGATATCTCTTTCTTGGTCCGTACTATAACGGCTTTAACCACATCACCTTTTTTCACTTTGGAATTTGGTATGGCCTCCTTGACCGAAACGACCACCGTATCCCCTATACTTGCAACACGCCTACGGGTTCCACCCAAAACACGAATACAACACACGCGTTTTGCACCTGAATTGTCGGCGACATTTAATAATGTTTCCTGCTGGATCATGATATGATCCTTCCCTTTCTTTTCCTGTTCTATAGAGCCTTTTCAAGAATCCCTTTAACGACCCAACATTTGCGTCGACTCAGAGGACGATACTCTTCTATTAGAATTTTGTCGCCTATTCTGCAGCTATTTTCTACATCATGAGCCATATACTTCTTTTGCCGCTGTATATACTTCCCATATATTGGATGCTGTACTCGCCGAACAACCTTAACAACCACTGTTTTGTCCATCTTGTCGCTGGCAACAATGCCAATAAGTGTTCTACGAGATTTCTTGTCGGCATTCATGCCCTGCTCCATTACTATACCTCAGAATCAACAACTTTCTCCGTCAGTACTGTTTTAGCTCTTGCTATTGAACGTCTTACAGTACGAATCCTCATTATGTTTTCCAATTGGTGAGTGGCTTGCTGAAACCGAAGATTAAAAAGCTCCTGTCGAAGGTCCTTTTCTTTCCGTTGAATTTCTTCTATGCTCAATTCCCTAAGTTTATCAGCTACGCTCATGGCATTTCACTCCTAGCGACAATCTTAGTAGGAACGGGCAGTTTATATTGTCCCAGCCTCAGAGCCGCTCTGGCGGAAACCTCATCTACACCCTCCATCTCATAAAGCATCCTGCCCGGCTTTACCACTGCCACCCATGAGTCCACTGCGCCCTTACCCTTACCCATTCTGGTCTCAGCAGGCTTACTGGTGATAGGCTTGTCCGGAAATATTCGGATCCATATTTTTCCACGGCGCTTGACGTACCTGGTAATAGCTATCCGAGCGGCCTCTATCTGCTGGGCTGTGATCCTGCCACGGCCAATAGCTTTAAGGCCGTAATCGCCAAAGGACAGGCTATTCCCACGTTGTGCCATGCCTCTTATGCGACCTTTTTGTTGCTTGCGATATTTAACTTTCTTTGGGCTAAGCATTTGTTCCCCTCCAACAGGGACACGCTAATACCATCAACTATATTTCCATTGCCGCGACTTCAGACTCTTTGTCAGGCAGGACTTCTCCCTTGAACACCCATACCTTGATACCAATTACCCCATATGTGGTCATTGCCTCAGCCACGCCGTAATCAATATCGGCCCGAAGGGTATGTAGCGGGACCCTGCCATCCAGATACCACTCAGTGCGGCACATTTCAGCGCCACCCAAACGGCCGGCACTAGCAATCCTTATACCCTGCGCGCCAAACTTGCGCGCCATACTGATAGCCCTCTTCATGGCTCTCCGGAAGGAAATGCGTCGCACAAGCTGCCCCGCAACGTTTTCAGCTATCAGCTGTGCATCTATTTCCGGTCTTCGGACCTCTGTGATGTCAATCATTACCCGCCGTCTGACCATCTTTTCCAAAGACCGCTTCAGGCTCTCGATTTCCACACCTTTTTTACCAATAATTATTCCGGGACGCGCGGTGAATATGCGGATGCGTAATCTCTGTGCAGCCCTTTCTATCTCAATTTTGGATATTCCTGCATGGTTGCCCCGACTCTTAATGAACTTTCTGATCTTGTAGTCCTCAAGGATCAGGGCGGAATACTCCTTCTCGGAAAACCAACGTGAGTCCCATGTACGCGTTATTTGTAGCCTGAGGCCAATTGGGTTTACTTTCTGACCCAAGGTATCCTCCTAACTTTTCCATTCATATTAATTTATCCTTCATCCAATACTATCGTTATGTGAGAAAAACGATGTTGTATCCTGTAGGCCCTGCCCATTGCCCTGGGATGAAATCTCTTCAGTTGAGGGCCTTGATCCACCATGATTTTTTTAATGTACAGAATATCCACATCAATATTTGGATTTTGATCCGCATTAGCCAAAGCTGATTCAAGCACCTTTTTAATCTTCCTTGCGCCTTTTTTGGGCATGTAGCTGAGGATCTGCAACGCCTCTCCCACAGACTTGCCGCGAACCACATCGGCAACCAGTCGAGTCTTTTGCGGAGAAATTCTTAAATATTTGGCAACTGCCCTGGCTTCCATTAGTGCCATGCCCTCTCTTACGTTTTCCGAATCCTGGATTTTTTATCAACAGCGTGGCCGTAATAGGTACGGGTTGGCGAAAATTCACCAAGCTTGTGCCCAACCATATTTTCAGTAATAAATACAGGGATAAATTTCCTGCCATTGTGCACTGCAAAGGTGAGCCCCACCATGTCAGGCACAATCATGGATCGTCTAGACCAGGTTTTGATGACACGCCTGTCTTTAGTCTCAATGGCCTTAAGCACTTTTTTCATCAGGTGATCATCAACAAAAGGACCTTTCTTTATCGACCTTGGCACCTGTTTTCTCCTATTTCCTTAATCTGTGTAATCTGCGGATAAAGTTACTTCTTTTTATGCCTGTTTCGTACTATGAAGGCATCGCTTGGCTTGTTCTTT
>CAZPBZ010000001.1:14574-22981 GCA_964584765.1 uncultured Thermodesulfobacteriaceae bacterium | reverse complement strand
AGCCCGGATTCTGTTTTTTCCAATATGTTTTTAATAGAACTTGCCAGGGGGTGTGGGAGGGGTTGCAGATTCTGTGCTGCTGGATTTGTGTATCGACCTCCAAGACAATGGCCCCTTGACTGTCTTAATGCAGCACTTCAAGAACGCAAAGATACTGACCGGGTGGGGCTGGTCGGCCTCGAGTTTCTTGGGAGGGAGGAGATTGAACAACTTTGCAAAAGGCTCCTGGACGAAGGACTGAAGCTCGCCTTTTCATCCCTCAGGGCCGATGATATCACTCAGGACCTTGTCCGCCTCCTCAAGGCCTCGGATGCCAAGTTGGCAACTATTGCACCGGAGGCAGGGTCTCAACGGCTGAGGCAGGTCATTAACAAGAATCTCAATGAAGATATAATCCTGGAGGCGGCAGAGATACTTGTATCAGGCGGAATTCCAAACTTGAAGCTCTACTTCATGCTGGGCTTGCCTTTTGAGACCGACGAAGACGTCCACAGTATTGTGGATCTGGTTGATAAAATCCGTAGCACCGTCAGACCAATTGGTCAATCAAGGGGTCATCTGGGCTCTATAACAGTGTCAGTCAGTACTTTTGTGCCAAAGGCATGGACTCCAATGCAGTGGGCCGGGGCTGTAAAGAAGTCAGTACTTGAACATAGAAGGCGAATACTGGAAAAAGGTCTGCGTCGTCTGCCCAATGTGAAGTTGCAACTGGACTCTGTGCGTGAGGCCCATTTTCAGACAATACTGAGCAGAGGTGACAGGAGGCTTGCACCTGTTCTGGAGGCAGTGGCGCTCAAGGGAGTCACCTTGAGCAAGGCCATGAAAGAGGCCGGTCTTTCAGTCGATATGTATTGCAGAGCCCTGGGTGCGGACATGCTTTTTCCATGGGAGGTCGTAGACCACAGGGTTCATAGAGAATATTTATGGGAAGAGTGGAACAGGGCATCAAGGGCCAAGCAAACTGCTTTTTGTATTCCCGAAATATGTGATAGGTGCGGGGCCTGCAGGGAGTAATATCAAGCTACAGGCAGCTTATTGATCATGTGCGCGCAAAATATGCGTGAATTAACTCCTCCAGGGGCCAAAACATTTATTTTCCCCTCTTTTTCACAACTTAGAACTCCCCGTTCCTCTTCCTACTTAAAGTCAGGCCAGGGATGAATTGTTTTTATTCTTGATCTTTTGACCTGAAGTGCTTATTATGGGATTCAAGTGTTTACTTAGGAGGGGTCTTATGGGTATAATAACCGCCAAGCAATTGAAACAAAAAACAGGAGAAGTTATCAAGAAGGTCAGATCAGGTGAACGATTGACTGTCACGTACCGGGGAAAACCAGTAGCGGTTATTGTTCCGTCAACACAGAAAGAGAAAAAAGCCTTAGAGGAATTGAGATCCTTTGATGATGCCTGGAAGGATATAGAGAAAACTTTACAAAAGACAAAGCCTAAATTTAAGGGCTGGCGAGAGGCCACAGAGTGGATGCGAAACAGGACTTAGTTCTGATCGATACAAATATCTTCGTGATTGACCTCCGATATAAAAGAGATGCTCATTACAAGACCAACCAGACATTTCTTGATTACATAGCCAAAAAGAGAACTGGTTTCACAACAATTATCAACCTATTGGAACTTTGCGGAATTCTTTCATTTAATCTCAGCGAAAAGCAATTGAACGAATTATGGGTCTACTTTCAAGATAGATACCAGGTCACTGTCCTGCCTGTCCCCGATCTTGAGACTGTCTTTCCGGGCATAGGAATTAAGGCGATTTTTGATCTACTTAAGACTAAAACCTCTCTGGGTGATGCCCTAATGATGGCCGTCGCAAGAAAACATTTACCGTTCATTTCAACAATGGTTACCTGGGACAAGTTACACTTTGAAAACATTTTCCCTGGTACTGTTTTGACACCTGAAGGATCTTTTTAATAGAGCAGTTTTAAGAAACTGTATCTCAGATAGACCAAATCATTTTCCCCATACCGGAAATTCAATTCACCGTTGAACTCATTTTGCGGCATAAATTTTCTTGCAGATGAGAACGTAGACCGGCAAATTGTTGAACGTCAGCGTTTTGTCATTCGGCATTCGAATTTGTTTCGGATTTCGATATTCGGATTTTGACTGAGCATGACTTTCCGTTCAGGCACTAAATAAGGAGTTAATTGATGCCCGTTCAACAACCGCAGACGCTTCGCGAGTATCTTCAACAGAAAGAACAGAATCTTGCAGCTATTGCCAATAACCTGTGGAGGATATCCAGTCCGATTCACGAATGGCAGAACCGCCCTGACAGCAATGAGAACGGTCTTATTCATGTCCAGGCAGTTGAAGATAATATTTGGCGCCTGCTGCAGACAACCACGCTTCTAAACAAGGCCAACAACCTTGGGGATTTTATGCCGTTTGAGTTGTTTCTCCTGTCTTGTGCCGCATGCTACCATGATTTTGACAAGGCCCTGAAAGCGCTTTACCTGAAGGGTTTGAGCATGGAAAAGGATCAGGCGATTTTGTTGGAAAAAATATGGATAAACTTGGCCTGACCCGCCCACAGGCCAATGCAATCAGCAGCGTCATCAGCATCCATAGCGGAGCAGGCGGCGTATGAGCGACCGGATCGCAGCGGAGGGCCTATGTATTCCCGGTATGTAAATGGATTGTAAGAGCACAGGGTTGTTTGGAACCTAAACGTTCATGTCCCAAGGAAGATTACATGAAGATACTCAATGATATTATCTCCGATATTACAGAGGACAGTAAAATTCAAGAAGTTCATGCCTGTATTCACTGGACAGCAGTGGTCAGCAGAGGTTGCGGATTGTCTTCTACATTTCAGGATGACCGCATTCCTCATGTGCCGGTCAGAGATGCTGGCAAATTAGCTCAAAAGAGCGTATTAGAAGTAGTAGAATATACTCGATCAGACAATCTCTTAGAGGCATCGATCGGAATGGCGGCCCTGAACTCCTTGATAGAGATCGATGAAGACCGTTGTGTTGAACTGAATGCCTTTGAAATATTGGCAGAAAAAGGAAGAGGCAAAAACGTATGCGTTGTGGGCCATTTTCCATTTATTCCCAGGATGCGGAAATTGGCCAATAGACTCTGGGTAATAGAAAAAAGACCACAGGAAGGGGACCTGTCGGCAGAAGAGGCTGAAAATGTACTGCCTATGGCTGACGTTGTGGCTATTACCGGGACGTCATTTATCAATCATACAGTAGATGAATTATTAAGTTTGTGCAGGAAGAGTTTTGTGGTGATGGTGGGAGCGACCGCGCCTTTGTCACCTGTACTTTTTGACTATGGAGTTGATATGATTGCCGGTTCAAAAGTGGTTGATCCGCAAAAGGCCATTCAGTGTATAAGCGAAGGGGCTACATTTAAACAGATAAAGGGTATAAAGCACCTGATTATGAAAAAATAAAGGGGGGAAAGACAATGGAAGCAAAGGACATACTGTATCTTGGCCTCGGAGCTGCATTTTTAGCAAAAGATAAGCTCAAGGAACGGATCAAGGAATTGGAGAAACGCGGGGAAATCAATAAGGAAGATGCCAAGAAGTTCATTCAAGACGCTAAGGATCGGGCCAAGAAGGAACAGGAGGCCTTTGACTCGCGCATCCAGGAAAAATTAAAAGAGACCATCCGTGAGATGGGCCTGGTCACTAAGGAGGATTTGGAAGAACTGAAAACAATAATAAAAAAGGCCTGATGCTCAAAAATTATAATCCAGGACGAGTGTGGAAGACATTTCGTTTTCTGCTCACCGTATTTGTTATTGTCCGCAAAAAGGAGCGCTTTCTTTATATACGTCCCCTGGATCCAACCGCGTTCAAGCAAACCATCCTTGATCTGGGCGTAAGCTTTATCAAGCTGGCCCAGGTCCTGGCCACCAGGGCCGACTTCTTTACCGAGGAATATCTGCGCGAGCTTAAGACTATCCATGACGAGGTCGAGCCCATGGACCGGGCCGATTTTGAGGTCATGTACAACCGGGCCTTTGGCTCAGTCCGTCCCTTTCGTCATTTTGTCCACAGTCCTATAGCCAGTGCCTCCATAGGCCAGGTGCACAAGGCCGTACTGGATGACGGCACAAAGGTGGCTGTGAAAATACGCCGTCTGAACATTGAAAAGGACGTCCTTGATGATATAAGAATTATTGGTATTTTCCTCAGAATTTTCCAACCTTTCTTCAGCCGGCTTACAAAGAACTCTTTAGAATCAGTGCTCAATGAATTCGCCGACATGATCGTCAAAGAAGTGGACCTGTCCATTGAATTGGACAATCTTCGTAAATTCAGAGAGATCTATCAACTGAGCGGCATCCGATTTCCAGATGTATATCCACGCCATTGCAGTTGTGACGCCCTGGTTATGAGTTTTGAGACAGGGATGCGTATTGATGATAAAGAGGGCTTGGCCCGCTCAAATATCCCATTTGCCACTCTTATGGACAGGATGATCTCCTTCTATATGGAACAGATGCTGGTATGCGGCCTTTTTCACGCCGATCCTCATCCCGGCAATTTTTTAGTTGGGGACGACGGTACGCTGATTGTCCTTGACTTCGGAATGGTCAAGCGATTGCCCAACTCCACCCGAGTCGCCATGATTGAGATGATCAAGGCCGCCAATGAGCAAGACTTTGAGCTCTTTATTGTCTCATGCAAACGGTTAGGTGTAATCGCAGCTACGGCACGAGAGGATCAAATGCAGGCACTAGCGGAGCGCATGTTTGACATCTTTGGAAATGAAAACTTGAACGCCACGAGCATGCAGAACCTGGCCTTTGATGTACTGGACTCCATGAGGGAGCTACCCTTCAAAATCCCGCAGGAACTGGTCTATGTCATGCGGGCCAGCTCCCTTGTGGAGGGACTGGGGACCAGCTTCATTGAAAATTTTAACGGCATCAAAGATATCCTGCCTGTTCTGATAAAAAATATTAACAGGGCACTGGGTGCGGAAACCAGGTTATTCCCTACGTTCAAAAGCGAACTCATGTCCTTGCCCCTGACTGTGCGGCGGTTGAAGATAATTATCACACATTTAAGTGAGGACAACCTGCACATAAAGCTGTCCGAGGAAACCCTGGAAATCCTGGGAGAATATGTGCGTGCCTATCTGAAACCCATAGGCATGGGAGTGGTTCTCATCACAGCGGCATTTTTCGTGCAGAACCTGAGCTTTTCCCATCACCAGGAAGTTGCTGTTATTCTTTTTATTCTTGGAGTTTTGCGGGTGCTTATCGCCCTGAAATGATGGTTTTTTCCTAAGGGGGGCCTAATTGGGAAAATTTTCATCGAGCTCGTGCAGCAGTTCCGGTATGGATCTGTCGGTGGACAGTACCATTAAATTGTCCTGGTCAAGGTCATCTGTTGGTGCGAACAGTTCCTTTTGTTTCAGATAGATCTCCCACCGCCCGTCTGAAACCTGGGTTTCTGTTCGGGCCCTTTGGGTCAAGCGTCCTTTTATTTCATGTTCAGGACAGGTACACAAGATAAAATGGATGTTTGCTTTAGCCTCTCTGGCTAACTCCAAGAGTCTTAATCTCTCTTCCCTGTCCCGATAAGTGGCATCCAATATCACTGACTCCCCTTGCATCAGATGTTTGCCGGCAAGGCAGGCCAAAGCCCTATATGTTCTTAGAGTCTGTTGCCGACTGTAAATGCCCTGACCAAAAGGCTCCCAGTGACGTTCATCCGTGGGTATCCCGGCTACAGACTCTTTTCTCACCCTGTCTGAATTATAGAAAGGAAGTTGATGGTTTTTTGCCCAGGCAGATGCAACTGTGGACTTGCCCGTACCGGAAAGACCGAAAAACACATACAGGTCAGGGACGCCAATGCCGCCGGCATAATTCAACGCCAGGCGAAAATATTTTGAGGCCTGGCGCCTGGCACTTTCTTTTGTTTCACTGTCTATTCCATCAGATGCCCAGGTAAAACAACCGATTTTACCCCTTACATATGCCCTGTAACACTTGTAGAAGTCGTTTAACTCAAGAAGCTGAGCATCCCCGATCTGATTAGAAAATGACCTGACAAAATAGTTGGAGAGTGTTGGAAGACCGTGATAATCGAGATCCATAGCCAAAAAGGCCACATCCGAGGCAATGTCTCCGCATCTGAAGCGTTCGTTAAACTCAATGCAGTCAAAGACGTAAACAGCGTTATTTGTTTTGTAAAAACAGATATTTGCAGAATATAAATCCCCGTGACCTTCTCTGATTAAACCTTGTTCTATTCTTGACAGGAACAAGGGTTTATTGCTGTTAATGAAAGACCTGGTGTAATTACAGATATGACTGTAGGCGGCTTCTTCGATGAGATTTCCAACAAAAGATACAGTCTGATCGAAATTTTCCTCTGTGTTTTGACGTATTATGTCTATTGTCCCAAAATTTTTGATTTCCTTTCCTGCGGCTGCTTTTTTGTAAAAAGGCGCCAGTCTATTGACAACCGCATCGATTTCGGCATTGCCTACCATATTTTCAGAAAGGAGGCGAACCATCATGCCTTCTTCAGGCATGCGCCGCATAACTACGGCCCACTCCACTGGTTCTCCGGTCCCATTAATTTTTATTTGACCATCATCATTGGTGACAGGCCATACATCCAGGTAAATCTCCGCACACAGCCGGCGATTCAACCGTAGCTCTTCCAAACAAAAATGGTGCCTCTTTCCCAGTGTTGTAAAATTCAGGAAACCAAAGTCTACAGGCTTTTTGATTTTATAGACCCTGTCTCCTGCCAGGAATACCCAGGAAATGTGTGTCTGAATCATAAGAACATCATCAACCGGATGTGGATATGATGCCGGATCTAACATTGTCTTCATCCAAGAAGGTCTCTTAGACATAGAATTCTCCTGAGCGGTTTTTTCACCCTTGTCGTTTTTTGGCCGGAAGTCTGATCTTGATTCCTATGACCGGCGTGATTATGCTGATTTTAGTTTTATCGGGATATCTTGGTTTTGTCGACCATCATAATAGGAGTTTGTTGAAAATGGCAGAGATTAGGAGCGCTATTGAAATCGCTATGGAAAAGGCGGATCGCCTGGGACGTGCTACCAAGGAAGAGTTGGAGACTAAAAAGTGGCTGGATCATGGCCACCGAATAGTTGCCAGGTATATGCAAGGTGAAATTGAGGACCTTAAAGCCAGCCTCAGCGATATTTCAGGAAATGAGTTGCCACTGGTATTAAAGGGAGCCACAGAAATACTATTAAGGCATATTGTTTTACCCAGGGATAAAGACCAGTGGCCGGACATAAAAAAGGCCTTGAGTGGTTTTGTGGAGCTAAAAGGCAGTGTGGCAAATCAGATTATTCCTCGCATCGAGCAATTACTGCAAAGCTATGAGCAGACTCGTGATCAATATTACGAACAGTTAAAAATGCAGATGCAGAATCACCTCAGTGGAATAAAGCAGGCCATTTCACAACAGTATGGTACGGCTATAGCCAGCGAGATAGATGTTAATTCATTGCCTGAATTTCAAAAGGAGTGGTCTCGGATATCTTCTGAAATCACTGATCAACTTGAGCAACAATTGATTCCTCTCAAGGAATACTTGAAGGAACTATAGGTTATCCCTCATAAATCATTCAGTATATTCATAAGTTAATAACAAATCTTAAACCAATTTATTTTCATGAATGAGACAAAGCTCCGGGAGCTACTGGAGAAAATAAGGGCGGGCGATCTATCTGTAAACCTGGGAATAGAGGCCCTTAAAAAACTCCCTTTTGAGGATCTGGGCTGGGCCTGTCTTGATCACCACAGACACATCAGAGAGGGGTTTCCAGAGGTCGTTTACGGACCTGGGAAGACATGTGAACAACTAGTAGGCATTGTTTCCAGGCTGATTTCTGTTGGCGGGCCGGTACTTGTGACACGGGTATCAGAGGAACAATCAGAGAGTGTTGTCCAGGCTATACCGGAGATAGAATTTCATCCAATACCCAAATCACTGACCTGGTCGGGAAAAATTTCCAGGCCCAGGCCGTCAAATAAAGGAACCGTCCTGGTGATTTCCGCCGGTACGGCTGACCTGCCCGTTGCAGAGGAAGCCTGTCTGACCCTGGAGCTTATGGGACATCCTTTTAAACGGATCTATGATGTAGGAGTGGCTGGTATTCACAGATTACTTGATCATCTGGATGAATTGCGCCAGGCCAGTGTCATAATAGCTGTAGCGGGAATGGATGGCGTATTGCCGAGCATCCTTGGAGGTATTGTCAGTGTTCCTGTGGTGGCAGTCCCTTCCAGTACGGGCTATGGGGCCAATTTCCAGGGTCTCGCTCCGTTGCTTACCATGCTTAATTCCTGTGCCACAGGGGTTGCGGTAGTAAACATAGACAACGGCTTTGGCGCAGGAGCCTTTGCAGCCATGGTAAAT
>CAZPBZ010000001.1:1428-14474 GCA_964584765.1 uncultured Thermodesulfobacteriaceae bacterium | reverse complement strand
AATTCAAAATTGTTTCTGAACGGATTTTTCGTTCAGACACTAATTACATGGGGTAGGGTAGGGGGATTACGAATCAGATGGAGGCAGCAGTCCTTTAGCCCGCAATTTACGCCGTTTTTCACGTCTTTTACGTCTTCTTTCGATTTCTCTATGCCTTTCGATCTTTTTGTGCCTGGACATTTGATCTCCTCATTAAAAATTTAATGCGTCACTCATAAGGGATTGCATGAAATAAGTCAATAGCGCCTTTTACAAAGTCACAAAGTTTGAGTATGTAGGCATTGGAGCCGGATTCAGGACTTGCAATGATATTTGCTGTGTCATAAGATATGTCTGTCAATTTTCCCCATTCTCCGTCCTTGAGAAAGGGTATAGGGGATTTACTGTGTAAGATGTTTTTTGAGTGAGAGAATAATGAAAGTCAAAAACTGGATGGCCAAAGACATAATAACCATAAGCCCTCAGGCCTCCATCAGTGAAGCTGTAAAGCTAATGCACCAGCATTCCATAAGGCATTTGCCTGTTGTAGAAGATGATTTAATGCAAGGGCTGGTTACTGAAAGCAACTTGCGACAATATTTTTTCCCCTCCATGGTTCACGAACTTTCCGTTTCAGACGTTATGATAGTGAACCCTATTACCGTGGATCCAAATGCCAGTATTGATTCTGCCGCACAGCTAATCTACAAATACAAAATCGGTGGTTTACCTGTTCTTGAAAAAAGACGATTGACTGGGATACTCACCATTACTGATATACTTGCAGCCTTTATAGAGCTCTTTGGGCTTTTGAAGGAGAGTTCTCGGCTGGATATCATTTTATCTGAAAAAGGCGGAACGCTTGATGATGTGCTTCGACTGATTCGTGAGATGGGGGGAAAGGTAATTAGTGTAGGGGTAGAAGCGCTGACATCCAAAAAAAAGATCTATTATATCAGACTGGAAAAAGGAGACCTGACGGCTATTGTCCAGGCACTAGAGGATGAAGACCACAAGGTAGTTTCTATACTGGACTAAAACAGCTACGGAATTTGAGCATGGCTCACTATCAAGTCAATAAAACTTTTCAAGAAATAAATAAAAAGATCCGATCAGGAAAAGCAGTTGTAGTTACTGCCGAGGAGATGATCGGCATTGTCCGGAAACATGGAGAAGTTGAAGCGGCAAGAAAGGTAGACGTTGTGACTACCGGTACTTTTTCCCCGATGTGTTCTTCAGGGGCTTTTATCAACCTCGGGCCCTGTGTGCCTGGGATAAAGGCCGCCAAAGTATGGCTTAACGGCGTGCCGGCCTATGCCGGCCTTGCTGCAGTGGATGTGTATTTAGGGGCTACAGAACCTCGCCACAACGACCCTCTCAACAATGTCTATCCTGGTGAGTTTCTCTACGGGGGCGGACATGTAATACAGGATTTAGCGGCTGGTAAGTCAATAAATTTGACAGCCGAGTCTTACGGGACCCATTGTTATCCAAGCCGGTGCTTAGATAAAAAAGTCACCCTTGCGGATCTGCCTTTTGCCCGGCTCTGTAATCCTAGAAATTCATGCCAGAATTATAACTGCGCAGTAAATGTTACCAAAAGAACCGTTTATACATACATGGGCACTTTGCGACCAAGGCTTGGCAATGCTAACTACTGCACTTCCGGGCAGTTAAGTCCTTTACTGAATGACACATACTATCAAACTATCGGTACCGGTACGTGCATCTTTTTAGGTGGAGGGCCTGGTTATGTGATTTCTGCCGGGACCCAGCATAATCCTGATATTCCTCGAAATGAAAAAGGCCTGCCGCGTAAACCCGCAGGCACGCTTATGGTCACTGGCGATCTCAAACAGATGCATCCTCGGTGGTTAGTGGGTGTGAGTATCCTTGGTTACGGATGCTCCCTTGCTGTAGGGCTCGGAATACCAATACCCATTCTCAACGAAGAGATGGCAATGCGAACAGCTATATCCGATGAGGATATTGTAACCCAGGTAGTTGATTACGGTCATGATTATCCCCTGGGAAAAAGCACATGCCTTGCGGAAGTCACTTATGCACAATTAAGAAGCGGAACCATAAGGATAGGAGGGAAAGACGTCCCGACCGCTCCTCTGTCCAGCTATGTCAGGGCACGGGAGATCGCGGAGATACTCAAAAAATGGATTAGTGAGGGCCGATTTGTACTTGGAGAGCCCCAGGAACTCTTGCCAACCGAAAACAAAGCTTGATCAATAAATCAAGAAGCTCTGAATTATTGATAGAATACCTGAGTAGCATAAAGGGCGGGGTTGGCATTGCTTTTTCAGGTGGAGTAGACAGTACCTATTTGCTGAGAATAGCGAGGGACGCATGTCCTGGGCAGGTTGTTTCCTTTCTCCTCGTATCTCCTTTTCTTTCCAGAAAGGAGCGAAGCTGGGCATATAGAATTGCTGATGAGATAGGCATTCCGCTCAGGGAAGTGCCTTGGCATCCTTTTGATTTCCATTGTATCTGGGAAAATGGGAGTAACAGATGCTATTATTGCAAGTATGCAATGTACTATAAATTATGGTCAGTTTGTCGAGAACATGGGATTTCGAATCTGCTGGACGGGACCCAGTTGGATGATCTTAAAAGCGATAGACCGGGCCTCAAGGCAATACAAGAATTATCAGTAAAAATACCTTTGGTATATTGTAATCTGAATAAAAATAATATAAGGAGATTGAGTGCTAAGCTATGTCTGCCAACATGGGACCGGCCCAGTCAGTCATGCCTTGCGACCAGAGTAGTCACTGGAACTTTTATTACACAAAATTTAATTAAAAAGATAGAATCTGCCGAAGAGTTGCTAACGGGCTTGCAGATGGAGAATACAAAATTACGTGTGAAAGGAAACAGAGCATATTTAGAAGTTTCGGAAGAGGAAAGGTCAGATGTAGAAGGGCAATGGACGAAAATACAAGACTTTTTACAAAACATCGGATTTTACTATTTATATATGAGGGCCAAAGTATAACTTAAAATAATATAATTGGAGGGTAACATGAACAAGGGACAACTGGTAGATCGTATGGCAAAGTCATCCGGCATTTTCAAAACTGCTGCAGACAAGGCACTAAATGGATTTATGGAAGCCGTTACTGAGGCACTTAACGCAGGAGAGAAGGTGACCCTGGTAGGTTTTGGGACCTTTTCCGTAACTAAGAGGAAAGCACGTACAGGTCGCAATCCGCGCACAGGAAGGCCCATGGAAATTCCTGCCAAGAAAGTAGTGAAATTCAAACCTGGGACAAAGCTGTCCGAATCAGTGGAATAAAAGGCGTTCACGTCGAGTAAAACCAGTAAAAGAAAGGTGACTATTCAGGAATTCAAGGGGCTCGGACGTCCTTGAACATATCCACAGTGACGGACTCGGGCCCCCCCATATCCCGTGTTCAAGTAAAGTATGCCTACGCTCAAAACATACGAATTCTGGAATAAGGCCGTGGATGAGCCAAAAAAATAATTAATTGGCTCATCCGAATCTTACATCTGGCGTCGCATTAAGTCTTCACGCCTGTCAAGGTTTTTCCTGGTAGCTAAAGGCAATAATATCTTCCATGGCTATACCTGTGAGATGGGAACGTACAAAATTCAAGACATCGTGTATTTTTGCCGATTATAATCAAAAGCGCAGAAGGTTTAAGGTAAATGAAGCAATGAATATTCCAGACCATGAACGGGCTGCCAGGATACAATTCCTTAAAGAACAGGTCCAAAATGGCACTTATAAAGTAGATGCTGCCAAGGTCGCAGAGAGCATGCTGAGGGATCTTATAAAGGATTTATTATAAACCAAATTGTCAATGTCGCATAAGATATATTATGTAAAATAAATACTGTTTAGTAACTGAATCCGTGCCATTGAATCCATCTTCTTGATTTTAATTCCTAAATTCTTGAATCACTCAATACTAAGTTCACTGGAAATATCGTGTTTTACTAGGCGACTGATTTTTTGATTGATGTCTGCTGTGCGCAAGGCCTGTTTTCGAATTTCTTTTAACGTTGAGGCAACATTCCCATCTTCTTCCATATTTAAAAGCAGAATTTCGATCTTTCCGATAATTATCTGTAACGGCTGGTTTAGTTGGTGAGATGCGCGCCCAATAAAATCAAGAATATCAAGAAGCATAGGGATTTTTGAAATTTCTTTTTTAAGATCCATAAACCTGAAACCAGCTGAAATACTTCTAATAATCTGGTCTATTCCAATGTCCACTGGCAGTACCTCATCTGCTATTCCAGACAGGTTCTCAATTCCAGAAACCAAGTTGGAATTTTTGTGAAGGCATATGATATATGTATCGTGTAACTCTCGATCTGAGCGAATCTTTTTGCATGTCTCAAGTCTGGACTCCAAAGAGATATCAGGATCGACAATCAGCACTCCTTTTCTTTGTTCTCTTAAGGCATTAAGGCCCTTTTCCCGGCTACTAGTGAAATGAACTTCGAAATCTTTAAGTGATAAAATAGAAGCCACTACATCCAATTCTTGAGATTTGACGCCCAATATCACAACATGCCTTGTTTTTTCTTTTTTTGGCTCCGTTTTAACTAAGTCAAGGTCAAGTTTCTGACACTCTTGATCTCTAATGAGGTCTTTTTCAAGGGAGTCAAGCAACTTTGTATGATCCGTTATTTCTTGTGGGTCTATACTCAAAACTCCAACTAATAAAGAACAGGGGATATGTAGGCGCTCTGCGATTTTTTTTGGAATCAGCCTCTTAAGCCTTAGAGCAGCCGCCTCCCCTCCTCCCTCATATGTTGTCGGCAAGATCGCAGCAAACCTATTTTCAGCTATCCTATATATGGAATCATTGTTTCTTAATATTTCGGAAAGATCGTTAGAAACCTCCTCAAGGCTGGATCCCTTGGAAGATTCATCCGCATTTATCCTATCATCTACCTCCACAAGAAGCAGAGTTGTCCGATATTTGTACTCTCTAGCCCGGACAAGCTCACGCTTAAGATCTTCAATAAAGCCCTCCATGTTTTGCAATCCGGTCTCAGTATCTATCATGGTTTGTCTCCATTAAGAATGTTCAAAGTCTTTCAGCTACCAAAACAATGAATCCGGCTTTGGAGTGTAGTCCCCTTATAGGTTTCTCTGTATGATATTTTTTCAATTTTGGAGGTTGGAAAAGAGTGGAAGCCCCACCTACTATTCGAAAATGCGCCTTTTCAATATTTGATAAAAGGTCCTCTAAACAAAAAAACGAGGCGTATTTGTAAAGAAGGTGCCCTTCCTGTTTCTTTTGTTCATATAGGTTTCCCCAATTTGAATCCTTTGGTACAAATCCGATTATTAATAAGCCACCTGTCTTGAGAACACCCGCGGCTTCCTGCAAGGCCTTAAACGAATCTTCTGAAAAGCAAAGGGAAAAGATAAAAAATATTTGCTCCAGGCTGTTCTTTTTGAATGGTAAAGCCTCGGCCATGGCCTGTATAGAGACCACTCCGCGGTTCTTGGCCAGTGCCAATAGCCCAGGAGCCGGATCTACGCAGTATCGTATACCCAAGGCCTGAGAAAAACGCCCAGAACCTACTCCCACCTCCAAAGAAAGAGGAGATACTGAAACGACCTCATTTAAAGCATTGAGTTCACACTGAAAGAGGGGATTATCATCATACCATGAATCATAGGCCTCTGCGATTTCATCAAAGGCCTTTGAAGCTTGGGGGATAACCCTGTTTGACATTGCAATTTCCATATACCTAAAACTTACATTATATGTTAAACTAATAATTTAAGTCATTTTCTTATATGTTTCAACAGCTCTTCCGCTATACTGTCAAATGTCTTGGCACACTCGCTATCAGCATCGAGGGTCATTGGTTTACCCGTGTCACCTCCTTCTCTGATCTTCTGGTCCAGTGGAACCTTACCTAATAAAGGTATCTTGAATGCTTTGGCAATTTTTTCTCCCCCTCCACTACCGAACACCTCTAGGATTTGTCCTTCAGATACACCAGGAACACGAAGAAAAGACATGTTTTCCACTATTCCAAAGATCGGTATATCTTGACCTACGAATAGACCAATACATCGACGTACATCGGCAAGGGCAACCTTTTGAGGAGTAGTGACTATTATGACGCCGTCAAGAGAAACTAATTTTGCCATAGTCAGAGGAGCATCTCCTGTGCCGGGAGGCAGGTCTACCAATAGATAGTCCAGCTCTCCCCACGCCACATGTCCCAGGAACTCTTTAATAGCCTTGTTTACCAATGGGCCTCGCCAGACTATCGGTACCCCCTCCCCTGCTAAAGTAGCTGTAGATATAACCTTGAGGCCGAATTTCTCAATTGGTAGAAGCATGCCCTTAGAACCTAAAGGTCGCTCGTCGATGCCAAGCATTATGGGAATATCCGGGCCGTGCATATCAGCATCCAGTATACCTACCTTAAAACCCTTTTTTGACAACGCAATTGCCAGATTCACAGCAACGGTAGTCTTGCCTACCCCACCCTTCCCGCTGGCAATAGCAATTATGCGCTTTACCTTTTCTATTCCCTGCATCTCAGATGGCTCTTGGCCTAAAAGCTTTGCTCTCTCCTCAGATGTCATGGTAGTGAGAATTACTTTGACCTCAGTCACACCCTCTACGCCGTGTATAGCCTTCTCTACATCATCTTTAATCTGATTCTTCATAGGACAGCCGGCCATAGTAAGGGCTATGGTAACACGGACTGCTGAGCCGGCTATCTCAATATCTTTAATCATCCCAAGCTCTACAAGACCCTTCTTGAGGCCTGGGTCCTTAACTTTCTTTAGTACGTCCAAAATTTTTTCTTTTGTAACAGCCATTTTGTATTCCTTATATCTTTAAATTATTTTACAAATAGCAAAAATTACCTTACTGATAATTTAGAAATTGTGAATTGAGGGATTGAAGGTATTTTTTGTTTTAAATACTTACTTTAACCTAAGAGCTACCATAAAATTACCTGTTTTGGCAAAAGAATTATTACGGCTTGACCTTCTTTTATTGCAGAAGGGGCTTGCCACTTCAAGAAATCAGGCCCAAGCTCTCATCAGTACCGGCAAGGTGCGAGTTGAAGGAAACATCATTGATAAGGCAGGACACCGGTTTTTTGCTGATGCCCAAATAGAGCTGGCGAAACCTCTGCATCCCTATGTCAGCCGCGGCGGAATGAAACTTGCGCACGCACTCGATCACTTTGCAATGGATGTTCACGGTCTTGTTTGTATGGACGTCGGGGCATCTACCGGCGGATTTACAGATTGTTTGCTCCAGAAAGGGGCAGCAAAGGTATACGCAGTGGATGTTGGCTACGGTCAGTTAGACTGGCGTCTGAGGAACGACAAAAGAGTTGTGCCTATCGAAAGGACAAATATACGATATTTGCCCCTTGACGCCTTGGATTCTCAAATATATCTATCTACAATAGATACGTCATTTATTTCACTCAGGCTGGTAATACCCTCTATTCTTCCATTTATGCATCGGGAGGGTCATATTATTGCCCTTGTAAAGCCTCAATTCGAGGTCGGGAAAGGGAAAGTTGGAAAAGGCGGGATAGTAAAAGACCCAAAGCTTCACCACGAGGTCTTGGATAGACTAAATATTTTTTGTAATAAATTGAAACTGACTGTCATAGGAGTTACGCCATCACCTATCCTTGGAGCAAAGGGCAACAAGGAATTTCTTATGCTGATTGAGTATCCAGGAGACGATAAAGCGGCATAATATATTAGCCATATATTTTGAGTAAGAGGATTTTTTGCACATTTCGTTTTTTCTGGAACAGCCTTGCGAAAGATGTTAAAATATAATTGATATATTTTGAATTATAAGCCTCCAGACACTTTGCAAATATGACGAACTATAATTAGGAAGTGCGAAAAAATGAGTCGGCTCGACCTTGAAAATCAAGACCAATTGGAAGACGTTGCAGAGAAGGAAATCGAGGAACCGCCCATGTGTGAGGTCTTGTTATATAACGACGATTATACGACAATGGATTTTGTGGTACGGATCTTGGAAGACATATTTCATAAATCATCGTCAGAGGCAACAAGGATTATGCTGAACGTGCATTACAACGGTTTTGGGGTTTGTGGGTATTATACCAGTGAGATTGCAGAAACAAAGGTAAAGGCCGTTCATATAAGTGCGAAGGAAGCAGGTTTTCCTCTTAAGGCCAGTATGGAATATATATAAAAAGGCAAAAAAATGATAAGCAAGGACTTGGAAATAATGTTAGGGGCAGCGGCTCGGGAGGCTCATATTAGGCATCATGAATATCTATCTCTTGAGCATTTGCTTTTTGCAATAATTCACCACCAAAAGGGTGAGAAGGCCATAATGGCATGTGGGGGCAATCCTGACCGGCTGAAATCCAGAATTGAGACATTTTTTGAGACTCACCTTGAGAAATTGCCAGACGATCGAAAAAAAGGCCCCCAACCCACAGTGATCCTGCAGAGGGTGCTCCAGCGAACCATTATGCATGTGCAGTCTGCCGAAAAGGAAGAGGCCGACATAGGAGATCTTCTTGCTGCCGTGATGACCGAGGAAGATTCCTATGCAGCGCACTTTCTTCATCAGGAGGGAATCACCAGGCTGAACATACTGAATTTTATATCACATGGGATTGAGCGAACTGATTCTTATCAAACCATTAGCTCCCAGAGAAAGATAGGTTCCCAAACTGGGAAACAGGCCAAATCCTCAACAAAACCAGCAAGTGCCCTTGATGCCTTTACTGTAAATCTCACAATGAAGGCTGCTGATGGAGGAATTGACCCGCTTATTGGACGAAAGGTGGAACTGGAACGTACAATGCAGGTCCTCTGCAGGCGCAGAAAGAATAATCCCATTTACGTGGGGGACCCCGGAGTAGGCAAGACTGCATTGGCTGAAGGACTGGCACTAAAAATCCGCCAAGGCGAAGTGCCTGAGCCTTTACAAGACACAGAAATGTATACCCTGGATATGGGATCGCTTCTTGCCGGCACCAAATACAGAGGAGAGTTTGAGGCCAGGCTCAAAGAGGTTATTGCCCAGATCAAAAAATGCCCCAAGGCAATACTCTTTATTGATGAAATCCATACGGTTGTTGGAGCAGGAGCCACCAGTGGAGGGTCTCTGGATGCCTCAAATATTCTTAAGCCGGCCCTGGCAAATGGTGAGCTAAAGTGTATAGGTTCAACCACTTATGAAGAATACAGGAATTTCTTTGAAAAGGATCGCGCACTTTCAAGGCGTTTTCAGAAGATAGAGATTCTGGAACCCAGTGTGGGAGAGACAGTAAAGATCCTTAAGGGGCTGAAGTCACATTACGAAGAGCACCATGGAATAAAATACACCGATAGCGCCCTGAAAACTGCGGCTGAACTGTCAGATAGATACCTTACAGATCGTTATATGCCGGACAAGGCTATTGACGTAATAGATGAAGCGGCATCTGTATTGAGGCTTTCAGGTAATGGTGGAAATGGGTCAAGGCTTGTGACTACACGTCACATCGAAAATGTAATTGCCAAGATGACCCGATTGCCTGCAAAGACTATCACTCAGTCGGACCGCTTTCGTCTTGAAAAAATCGAAGAATCCATAAAATCTTTAGTCTTCGGCCAAGATGAAGCTGTAGAAATCTTGTCAAAAGCCATCAAGCGTTCCCGAGCCGGTCTTTCTCATCCTGATCGTCCCATCGGCTCTTTTCTGTTTATAGGACCCACAGGAGTTGGAAAGACGGAGCTTGCCCGGCAGACCGCTGCAATGCTTGGAGTACACTTCCAGCGATTCGACATGAGCGAATATATGGAAAAGCACGCTGTGGCCAGGCTCATTGGTGCACCTCCAGGTTATGTTGGATTTGATCAGGGAGGCTTACTTACCGAGGCCATTCGTAAACACCCATACTGTGTTCTGCTTTTGGATGAAATAGAGAAGGCCCATCCCGATCTCTTCAGTATCTTGCTTCAGGTTATGGATTACGCTACCCTTACCGACAATACAGGTAAAAGGGCAGACTTCCGTCACGTGATATTAATTATGACCTCAAATGCAGGGGCAAGAGAGATGGAAAGCCATACAATCGGTTTTGGTGCAAAGGCCGAAGATAGCAGATACAAAGGGGAAAATATAATAAAACAACTCTTCAGCCCTGAATTTCGTAACCGGCTGGAGGCTGTTATACCTTTCAGCCATTTGACCGTTTCAGCAATGGAGCAGGTAGTGGACAAACTCCTGGGGGAGATCCAGGAGCAGTTATCCGGACGCAAGATCAAACTGAATGTCACACCTGCTGCCAGGTTCTGGCTTGCCCAAAATGGGCATGACCCTCAATTTGGAGCACGTCCTTTGGCTCGTATTTTACAACAGGAGATAAAAGACCCTGTATCTGATGCCATCCTATTCCATGGACTCTCAAAAGGAGGCAAAGTTTTAGTTGACGTTGAAGATGGACGGCTTATTATTCGTAACTAGTCAATAGTTCAAGCCTTTGTAATACCATAAGGATTCTCTGACAGTGCCCACAATTCAAAGCATTACAATCATTCCCAGCCTGCCCGATCGTTTGATGCCGTTGATGACTATTGCTCGTAACCTCTGGTGGACCTGGACCCCTGAGGCTATCCATCTCTTTCAGGACATGGACCGGGAGTTGTGGGAGAGGTGCAGACACAACCCGGTTTCCTTGCTGGGCACCATTGAGCAACCCCGGCTGGAACGGCTGGAGCGGGATGATGTCTTTCTTGCCAGAATGGAAAAGGTACAGAGGGAGTTGGAACGCTATCTGGAAGCCCAGACATGGTATAAAAAGATCAGTGAGAATCGGGATGACGGGATAATAACTTACTTTTCCGCTGAGTTTGGCCTACATGAAAGCCTTCCCCTATATTCCGGGGGGCTTGGGATCCTTGCTGGTGATCATATGAAGTCGGCCAGTGATCTGGGGCTTCCCCTCATAGGAATTGGTCTTCTTTATAAACACGGGTATTTTCAACAATATCTCAATCCTGACGGATGGCAGCTTGAGACCTATCCCTCAAATGACTTCTACAATATGCCGGTAAGCCTGGTCAGGGACAAAGAAGGAAACCCTTTGACAGTCCAGGTGGAGCTTGATGGCAGAGAGGTCCACATACGGGTCTGGTCCCTTAATGTGGGCCGGGTCAAAATCTATATGCTGGACACTGATGTTCCATTAAATTCCCGTTCAGACAGACAGATAACTTCATATCTCTATGGCGGCAGCCTTGAAACCAGGCTTCAGCAGGAGATAGTGCTGGGCATGGGGGGAATAAAGTTAATAATGGCTCTTGACCAGTGCCCTTCGGTTTGCCACATGAATGAAGGCCATTCCGCCTTCATGGCACTGGAACGTATCAACCAGATAATGCGCAAGGATAGTCTGCCTTATGATGTGGCCCTGGAGGCCGTGCGTGCCACAAGCATATTTACCACTCATACCCCTGTCCCTGCAGGAATAGACCGCTTCCCGCCGGAAATGATCCGCCGGTACTTCACAGGATTGGCAAATGAACTGGGTATTGGCATTAATACCTTCCTGGGCCTTGGAAGAATCGACCCTGGTGATCAGGCTGAAGAATTCTGTATGGCAGTACTGGCTATCAATATGGCATCTCAAACCAATGGCGTAAGCAAGCTTCACGGTGAAATCACACAAAAGATGTGGGGCGGCATATGGCCCCAGATTCCCCGGCATGAGGTCCCGATAACCCATATTACCAACGGAATACATATACTCGGCTGGCTATCAAGTGAGATGTCCATGCTATATGAACGATATTTGGGATCAAGATGGACCGATGAGCCCACAAATCATGCCATTTGGAAAAGGAGCGAACAAATCCCTGACTTTGAGCTCTGGAGAAGCAAAGAGAGACTGAGAGAGGGACTCATATCTTTTGCCAGGGCAAGGCTCAGAAAGCAGCTTCAAGCAAAAGGGGCCCCAAGTTACCAGATGAAGCAGGCTGACGAGGTCCTGGATCCTGAGGCCCTTACCATAGGCTTTGCCAGGCGCTTTGCAACATACAAGCGTTCTGCCCTGCTCTTTCGAGATCCTGACAGGCTCGGGCAGATAATAACTAACGAAGAGCGTCCGGTACAGCTCATCTTCAGTGGCAAGGCCCATCCACAGGATAAGTACGGCAAGGAACTCATCCACAAGATAGTGCAAATGGCCAACACCCCGGAGTTTCGAAAGCACATAGTCTTTATTGAAAATTACGATATAGAAGTGGCCAGGTACCTGGTCCAGGGAGTGGACGTCTGGCTTAACACCCCTCTGCGCCCAATGGAGGCCAGCGGGACCAGCGGCATGAAGGTCCCGGCCAATGGCGGAATTAACCTGAGCATCCTTGATGGCTGGTGGTGTGAAGGCTATAAGGGCAACAATGGCTGGGCTATAGGTGCAGGTGAGGAATATGAAGATCGCGAATACCAGGATGAGGTGGAAAGCCGGCTCCTCTATGAACTGCTTGAAAATACCGTAGTACCACTGTTTTATGATAGATCTGCCCATGATATCCCTCATGGATGGGTTGAGATGATGAAAAATTCCATCCAGACAGTATGTCCTTACTTCAATACAAACCGCATGGTGGAAGAATATGCCAGCAAATTTTATCTACCCAACATTTCCAAATGGCACTTGTTCGCAAAGGATAGTTGGAAGGGGGCCATTGAGTTGTCCCGTTGGAAACGGGAGATATCAGAAGTATGGAACAAGGTGAAAATACTTGATTTACAAGTCCCGATCAACGGATCGCCAAAGGTCGGGGATCGTTTGCCGATCAAGACAGTATTGGATCTTGGCGGGCTGGACCCTGAAGAGGTGCGGGTTGAGGCGTATATTGGTCGACTGGACGATAAAGGAGAGATCCCTGAAGGACATCCACTACCGATGCTTTCCATAAGTGGGCAGCAAAAAGGAGGAGGATCTGTCTTTGAAGGAACACTACTCTGTCTTTCAAGCGGGCGGATAGGTTTTACTATTAGATGTTATCCTTTCCAGAAAGAACTCAGCCACAAGTTTGA
>CAZPBZ010000001.1:0-1328 GCA_964584765.1 uncultured Thermodesulfobacteriaceae bacterium | reverse complement strand
ATGGCTGCCTCGTCCTGATCATCAGGCCTTGTTTTCAGATCACCGCCGCATACACGGCAGACAAGTTTGCCATCTTTTTCCACAGGTTTAATAGCATCAAACGCAATATGGTTGGGATGGTTGTTATCATTAACACAGAGTCGGCGTCCCATGATTCGCAGTTTGGCTACTTCCCGGTCCAGGACGATCTCTATTACGTAATCCAGATCCATACCTTCGTCCTTCAAGGCCTTTGCCAGGGTTTCCGCCTGGACTTTGTTCCTGGGAAAACCGTCCAGAAGCCAGCCGCCCTTACAATCGTCTTCTTTGAGGCGGTTGAGTATCATCGGGATTGTAATATCGTCCGGCACCAGATCACCTCGGTCAATATATTCCTTGGCCTTTAAACCAAGTTTTGTTCCTTCGCCGATATTTTTCCGGAAGATCGCACCTGACTCAATATGGGCGATATTATATTTTTTCTTGATAATTGCGCCTTGGGTTCCTTTACCACTTCCATTGGGTCCAAAAGTCAAAATGTTCATACTCCACTCCTTTTTTAATGTTTATTTTGTCATAATGAATCAATGATAAAATTCAACAGGACGGATGATGACTCAAAAATCGCATCCTGATGATTTGGATTCAAAACACTTGCTGTTCTTTATAACTCTTCATTACCGCCGGCCGCAAGATAAATACCAAGCGAATCAATACAAAATAGTCTTTTAGGGCATAAAAAAACATACACGTAGTTCGAATTTGAGAAAAGTATTTTTTCTATGCGTTTTTTCACTTCCTCGCACCTTGACCTCGAACAAAATCTTGAGTTTTGCATGCAGCTCCATATATAGTATATAATATGGTTTATCGCGGATTACTGGGGTAATCCACTTGAACAGCTGTTAGCGGTTAGCTATTGTTTAATGATTACAGGATGTTTTGCTATTACAAATTTTCACCCGTTGGGTGTTATTTCTAATTAATGTAATGCCTTGATTTTTTCAAAGCTAAACGCTAATGGCTAACAGCTAATCGCTCAACGTAGGTTTCTAGGAGTATTGAGGTAATGGCTATAAAGCTCATGGAAATGAATTTTAAGACTCTACCAGGTTACTTGATGCTGGTGTATTCCGTAATAGCAATCGCCCTTGTTGTTTTTTTATGTATCCCATCAACAGCTCTGGCTAAATACCTATACGTAATACCCACCGCCGAGCTCCCGCTGAGAAGTGGTAAGGGTAATGAGTACAGGGTTGTTGCCGTGATTATAAACGGTAGTCAGGTACAACTGTTGAAAGAGGACGGGGACTGGGCCATGGTACGCACATCAGATAACAAGAAAGGCT